>JBFFCR010000018.1:0-18897 GCA_041559855.1 Anaerolineae bacterium
ATGGACAGCACTTGCCTGGCTGCAGTCCCGCGGGCGGGCCGCTGACGTCGACTATAGGGGCGCCGCTGCGGCAGCCCTGCTACCGGACCTAGTCGACAAGCCTCTGATGCTCACGCTTATGTCCAACTTGGGCACAAGTCAGGGATTGAGCCACACGCTATTGGGCCAGGCAATGCTGACTGCCGTCACGGTGCGGATAGATCGGGCATGGCTGCCCTATGCACTCATCTCAAACAGCCATCTACTGGCCGATCAGATGTGGAAGTACCCACACACCCTCCTCTTTCCCTTCTCCAAACGTTTCGACAGTTGGAAGTTCATGGGCACGCCGTCAGCCATGCTGAGCGCCTACGCAGAGATCGCCGCGAGACCTGAGATCCTGGCTGTTGAAACCATCGGGCTTGTGTTGTTCGGCTGGCTGGTGTGCAAACAGCAACTCTACCGGCGAAGGCCGTTGATGACACTCATGCGCACAGGCAAGTTGGACTCAAGACTCGGGCCAGGCACCCGCGGCCGGCTAGCGGATCAGGAGCTTGAGGCAGAGGCATGCGTGTAATCTCAGGTAGCGCGAAAGGAATTCGACTGCAGGCAGTCCCCGGCAGCGGCACGCGCCCTATCTCCGACCGGGTAAAAGAAGCCCTCTTTAACATACTCGGAGATGCCGTTATCGAGAGCCGGATCCTCGACCTGTTCGCCGGAACCGGCAGTGTAGGCATTGAAGCACTGAGCCGGGGCGCCGAACAGGCTGTGTTTGTCGAGAAGAATCCAAGGGCAGTCGCTACGATCAGGGCTAACCTGCAGCGCACAGGGCTCAAGGCCAGGGCCCGCGTTGTCCAGGCAGACGTATTCAAGTACCTGACAGACACAGCGCAACGCTTCGATCTGGTCTACGTCGCCCCTCCTCAATACCACGGGCTGTGGAGCAGGGCACTGCTGGCATTGGATGCCAGCCACAAGTGGCTGGACCCCGACGGTCTCGTCATTGTGCAGATCTTTCCGAAAGAGATGGAATCACTGTCACTGACCAATCTGCGCCTATCCGAACAGCGCAAGTATGGAAGCACTCTCCTCTGCCTCTACCACCCACTGCAGCGATAGTCCGGCAGACGTCCTCACAGTAGTAACCCGGCACCTCCGATCGCTCCCGACGGTTCTGCTGCTCCATCGGCTGGGGACCTCGACGCCAACTGCAGGTCGCGCGCGAACCAGGCCGCGCAGTTGGCCAGCCATTGCCCTTCTACCGGTCAAGCTGAAATTCGCTGGACAGTCTGGCCAGCCTCTTGCCTTTTCCTGTGTCCTCGAGTATAATGCGAGCAGTGAATCGTGGAGAGCGCGCCAGCCGGCATCGAGTCTTCTCCCAAGTCAACTGAAGGCTCAACTGAGAACATGAGGCAATGAACACCAGCACGCAAGGCTTTGACAAGGTTCTGGAAGAGTTGGGACAGCACCCCGGGGCGCTACCCGTCTCCGAAATGTATGTGTTCTCCGATCTTTCAGGGCAGACGCTGGCCGCATTTCGCAGCGCATTCGACAGCAGACCTCCTCATGAGAGGCTGCGCCTGGTGCAGGCTCTGGCGGACCTGGCCGAAGCCAGCTTTCAGGTAAGCTTTGATGCGATCTTTCGCCACTGCCTTGCTGACAGCCACGATGAGATACGGGCTGCGGCTATCGACGGCCTCTGGGAAAACGAAGACGTTGCTCTGCTTGGCCCCTTCCTGACTATGCTACGCACCGACCCGTCGGCACGCGTCCGCGCCGCTGCAGCATCGGCTCTGGGACGTTACGTGCTGGCTGGCGAGTTGGAGCAAATAGAGCCATCCATCCAAGCGCGGGTTACGTCAGAGCTATTGACATCGATCCATCTGGCAGGTGAAACGAGCGAGGTCCGGTGCCGCGCCATCGAGTCGGTGTCTTACGCCTGCAGCCCCGAGGTGCTGGAGGTTCTGGAAACAGCCTACGACGAGGACGACGAACTGATGCAGTTAAGCGCAATTGTCGGCATGGGGCGCTCCTGCGACAGGCGCTGGATGCCGATCATCCTCGCCGAACTGGAGAGCAGTTCGCCGGCAATGCGCTACGAAGCTGCCCTGGCCTCGGGCAATCTGGAAATGCGTGAGGCGATCGGCGCGCTGGCCAAACTTGCCGACGATGCCGATCCACAAGTCCGCGGCGCTGCCATCTGGTCGCTTGGGCAGATCAGCGGAGACGAGGCCAAACAGGCACTCCTGGACGCCCTCGATGACGCGGACGACGATACTGCAGCCGCCATTGAAGACGCCCTGGCCGAACAGGCCTTGTTGGAAGGCGAGCTGGACCTTGCTCTCTACGAGCTCGATGATGATGGCGATGACGGCCTGCTCGATGACTTGTTTCTGGAACCTTGGGACACCGACGATGAAATGAACGACGAACCGGAGTGAGGCCCAGCGATAGACATGAGGGGAAGGGGACCCGCCTCCGGGCTTATTCTCGGGGCAAGAAAGAATCCAAGCGCATGAACGTGAGATTGCGACGTCTGGTTCGTACTCCATCCTCAGAACAATACGCTCTCTTTGATCCTGACCGGACTGACGAGAACTATGATCCCCTCAGCATCGGCAAGCTCGATCTGCACTACACACCAGATGGGATCTATGGAACATTCTTGCTCTGGCAGCCAGTCGTCGGGGAGCTATCTCCCGACCAAATCCGGGCACTGGTGGAAGCTACCTTGCAGGAGCTTACTGAGCCAATGGGGTTGCCAGCATTCTACGCCGTGGAGTTCTTCTCGCCCCATCTCGACAGCTACGATCTCTACAGCAACGATGCCAGCGAAGAGGAAGAGACCGGAAACCAGGACCCGGCAGAGCAGGAGGAGCCAGACAGAATGTGAGACTTGCCGATGTGCCTCCCCGTTGGCGACGATGGCGGGGCTCTGAAGTTCTCGCGATCGGTCAGATAGGGAACGGACGATATCGAGTCACATGGATCAACAGATCAGAGAGAGGTTCCGGCGCCTTCTGAATCGGGGAGCCACACTCCTGGAGCAGGGAAAGGCCCATGAGGCGATTCCTCATCTGGAACGTGCTTACCAGCTCGACAAGTTGAGCGTGCCAGCTCAGATCAACCTCGGCGGCGCCTATATTATGGCAGGCAGGCATGCAGAAGCCGTGCCCCTGCTCGAGACCGCGCGCGACGCCGAGCCGCAGAACGCGATGATCTGGATCAACCTGGGAGCAGCCTATCTCGGCAACCCTTTGTTGGCTTCGCCTGAGCAGCAGTTGCAGGCTATCCATGCCTTTGAGGCTGCCCTGGAGCTGAACCCAGCTGCCCCCAATGTGCACTACAATCTGGGACTGATCTTCCTGGACCGGGAGGAAGAGGACTTGGCCGTTGCCGCCTTCCGGCAAGCTGTCCAAGTCAATCCCTTCGACCGCGATGCACGTACGTGGCTGCGCAAGCTAGAAGCCACCGTCGACAGAGACTAGATAGAGTGGAGGGCCGTCTAGCCGACCTGTCTTACAGTGAGATGATAAAGCTGGACCCAACGCTTTGATGGAAAGGAAGATGCTGATGTCTGAAACGCCGATGCCCTGGTGGAAATGCACAGAATGTGGTTACCTGTTCCAGGCCCTACAGCCTCCGGAGGCCTGTCCAAGCTGCAAGAATAAGTGTGTCTTCATCGACGCGACCTGCTACACACCCGAGTGCGGCGGTCCCGAGTCTGGCAATCCCGATCCGAGGCTGGCCGGACAATGAACCTACGACGGGTCTACGAATACTCGCTGCAGCGCGAGCACGAAGGCAAGAGTTTTTTCGCGGGCAACGCCCACCGGATGAGCCACGCAGCAGCGTACGGCATCTTCCAGCGACTTGCGGCAGAAGAACAGAAGCACATCGAGTTCATCGAATCGCTGCTCCGCTCACTGGACGAAGGGGAGGGCAGCGCGCAGGCGAGCCTCACCTTGGACCAGGAAGACCGCTTCGCGCAGCGCGCCGACTCGGAGATGCTGGATCAGACCGTGATCGAGTCAATGATTCCCGACGTCGCCATCTTGCGCATGGCCTATCTCATCGAGCGGGACTTTGCCGAGTTCTACGAACGCTCTGCTCAGCAGGCCGAAGGCAAAGCCGCAGAAGCACTCGCAGCACTGGCGCGCTGGGAGCGCGGGCACGAGGCGCTGTTCAAGGAACTGCACGACCGGGTGTTCGAGGAATACGCCCACATGCCTTGGGGCGGGTGATCCCTCGCCCCTGGTGGCGATTCTCATCGCAAGTTGCTGACCAACCCAGCTAGGCAAGGGAGGCTTTCACCTCTCCGGACTTGAATCGAGTTTGTGCCCTACGAGGCGGTACGCTACTCGGGCGGCGATTCATCCTTGAGCCGCTCTGATGCCGGTTCTCCAGCGACTCCCCAGTGCGACTTGGGGACTTCGTGAACCACTACTTCTACTGCATGCCTGGGAATGCCCATATCCCCAAAGACCTCCGTGATGCCGCGAATCACTGTCTTGGCATTCTTCTGCCCAAAACCTTCCCACACGTTCACATGCACAATTGGCATTCTGCACCTCCCCACTTCGACTCGCTAGGTTGCACCCTGTCTCTTTCTTGCCCGGCGCTCCGAAGCCTTGCGCCATTTGCGAATCTGCTCGCCTTCTTCTGCGCTCCAATACCTGGCGAGGTCATCTGCTCTGCCCCCTCTATGCGTACCGGCAGTCAGGCTTGCGAGAAACTCGTTCACATCATGGGCCCGCCCACGGATCAGACATACTGCACCCGGCTGCCCAGGCAGCGCAGTCCCTTCCCAGTGGCATCGGTGTATCAGCCAGTCAATCCAGTACATCTTCTTCTTCGTCGAGTTGGCTAGGGGAAGACGTTTGACGAACTCGCGACAGAAAGGCTGCAAGCCCGGTGCAATCAGGTGCAACCCATTCATTGAGCCGCGATAGTCATTCCAGGAGCCAGTCCAACCGCAATTCCTGCACTCGAGCATGGCCCCCTTCTTTGCCTCGTGCTCCACAATCGCTTCGCAGACTGGACAGGCGGCCCGGCCACAGCGGGCGGCTTCAACCACGATCATGCTCTCACAGCGTGCCAGGAGCGTGAAGGCAACATCATTGATCAGCTCTGCATCGTGCATGCCATCGGCGTCATCTTTGTACAGCTGTGCGATCTTTTGCTTTTCAACCCGACCAGCCCAACGCGGTGCAGCTGGCATTCTTCTTGTCATGGCATCTGCCCCTGGCATCCTTTGTGTTGAACCTGGGTCAGATTCCCGGTTGTGGCGGCTTGGATTGTTGACTAGCCACCCTGATTGGCGATGCTGCCCCACGGTGCCGCCATTGTGCAGTGCAAGCTCGCTTTTGTCAAGTTCAAGACGACAACCCTCCGAAGGGTGATGTCCCACAGAGCTATCGATGCAGGTCCGCTTGCAGCAGGGAAAGCTGGCCAGAGGCAGGCCAGGCAGACAGAGTGCGGAACGGGAAAGGCTTGCGCAATCGCGGGTGCAATGCTATAATGCTTCTACCACGAATTCCAGAACGACCGGAGAAGACATCATGGAAAAGCAACCCAACTCGCGCATGTGTTTCGTGTGCGGTATCGAGAATCGGATTGGCCTGCACCTCAGGTTCTACACCGACGATGAGGGAGGGTGCATCACCCGCTTCCAGCCCAAACCGGAGCACCAAGGCTTTCCGGGACAGCTGCACGGGGGTTTGATAAGCTCTTTGCTTGACGAGACAATGGGCAGGGTGCTGATCCGTGAGGACGTGTGGGCCATGACCGGCCGCCTCGAGATAAAGTTCAGCAAGCCGGTGCCGCTTGACCAAGAATTGACCGTCGTGGGCGAACTCACGCGCAACCGTTCCCGGGCATACGAGGCCAGGGGCGAGATCCGGCTACCTGATGGGACAGTTCTCGTCGAGGGAAGCGGCGTGTACGTTCGCATACCCGACGAGATAGTTGACGAAGCCAAGTCAGCCCTCGATTTCTGGGAAGTGATTCCTGACTGAGCTCACCACGCGACCCAGCACTCGCGCCGGGTTACGCGCAAGGTTTTCGCCCTTGCGGAAGGAGAATCATGGCCAACCAAGCCACGGGAGACGAAGGGACCGCGCCCTATGTCGTGGGCATGGATCTGGGAGGCACCAAGATTCTCGCAGCCATCGTGGACGCAGACGATCGAATGCTAGCCGAGGCCAAATCTGGGACCGAAGCAGAAGAAGGTCCTGACCATGTGATCAAGCAAATGGCCCGCACAGCTCGAAAGGCAGCGAGGCTGGCTGGCATCGACTGGGGCGCCATAGTCAGTGCCGGGGTAGGGGCGCCCGGGCCAATGGATCCCAAGACTGGCGTGGTGTACCGCCCGCCAAACCTCCCCGGCTGGGACAAGATCGCCCTCGGCCCGCGTCTTGCAGAGGCACTAGGCGTGCCGGTCCATTTAGAAAACGACGTGAATCTCGGAACGCTGGGTGAACATGCACTGGGTGCGGGGCAGGACACTCACGACATGGTTGGCATCTTTGTCGGCACTGGCGTAGGCGGCGGCTTGATCCTGGACGGGAAGCTCTGGAGCGGTTTCCGCCATGCTGCCGGCGAGGTGGGACACATGATCGTTGCTGCCGACGGTCCGGTGTGCGGATGCGGCAAGCGGGGCTGCCTGGAGTCGGTCGCCAGTCGCACGGCCATCGAGCGCGACATCCGCCTGGGAATTGCCGCTGGACGAAAGAGCCTGCTCACCAAACTCGTGCGTCAGGAAAGGCGTCTGACCAGCGGCGCATTGGCCCGTGCAATGCGCAAGGGCGATCCGCTGGTCGTAGAGGTCATCGGACGGGCGCAGTGGTACCTGGGCTTGCTCTCCGCCTCGATCGTCAACTTGGTAGATCCCGAGTTGATCGTGTTCGGTGGAGGCGTGGTCGAAGCATTTGGCAAGGGGTTTCTGGCCCCGATCCGCACCACTGCCCGCCAACACTACATTCAGCAGACCCGGGCAGGCCGAGTGCGCATCGTCGCGGCCAAACTAGGCGATCACGCGGGTGTGCTCGGCGCAGCGGTGCATGCTCGTCGCTGTGCTAGCGCTGAATAGGTGTCGGCAGCAACTTGCCTGTTCGGCCAACATGTTGTATAATCGCCCGAGTATCATCACCCACCCGCAGATTGAGAATAGGAGGGAGAAGCATGGAATTGGGATTGGGAGTTGCCGCATTTTTCCTGGTCATCCTCTTTCTGGCCGCCGTCAAGGTTGTCCAAGAGTATGAACGCGGCGTAATCTTTCGGCTCGGACGGCTGCAGGGACCCAGAGGGCCCGGTATATTCCTCATCATACCGTTTATAGATCGCATGGTCAAGGTGGACCTGCGTGTTGTCACTCTGGACATTCCCACCCAGGAGGCGATCACCCGCGACAATATCACCATCAAAGTGAACGCCGTCGCCTACTTTCGTGTCGTTGACCCCAGCGACGCCATTGTGCAGGTAGAGGACTTTCAGCGGGCCACTTGGCAGATTGCACAGACCAGCCTGCGCTCAGTGCTGGGCCAGTCGGACCTCGACGAGTTGCTCATTCACCGCGATGAGATCAATCAGAAGCTTCAGCAGATCATCGATGAGCAGACCGAGCCTTGGGGCATCAAAGTCAGCATCGTCGAGGTGAAGGACGTGGAGCTGCCCGACACCATGAAGAGGGCGATGGCTCGCCAGGCCGAGGCCGAGCGCGAGAAACGGGCCAAGATCATCCACGCCGAAGGCGAGTTCAGCGCTGCGCAGCAGCTCCAGGAGGCCGCGGCGGTGATCGCAAAGGAGCCGTCAGCTCTGCAACTGCGCTACCTGCAAACACTGACCGAGATCGCCGTCGAAAAGAACTCGACCATCATCTTCCCCGTGCCCATCGAGTTTCTGAATGCCTTCTCTCAGATGTTCGCTGATCGGGCAGACAAAGCAGACTAAATCCTGTCATGCTCGCGGGCCGGATCGAGAAACGATCCGGCCCGCGTCTTTACGTACTCCGGGATCCGGCTGCGCAGTGACCCCGGCAATTCTCTCCCTCGTCATTCAGCCCCTAGAGTTACCAGCCGCCAGCGCTCTATCGCCCGCCCGTCAGGCCTCAAGTCCGGCTCTCCGACCATCTCAGCCTTCAGCCCAAACCGCTTGAGGAGCGCAAACATCAGCGTTGTGGAAATGTGAGCCGGAACGGCACCCTCCTGAATAAGCCGCCGAGCGCCGGGCAGGATCACCGGATCCACCATCTCGTACTCCCACTCGTCCCCGCTCAACGGGAGGACAGCTATCTCCTGAACGTAGCCTACCCGCTCCAAGTAGGTCGCCAGCCGCTGCATGGCAGTCAGCGGATCTTGGCAACAGTCCAGTTCCAGCTCACCGGCAATCTCGTCGAGCAGCACCTCGCCAGATCGCCACACTACGTACCAGGCGTCGTCACCCCAACGCTCCCAGACAGCTCGGTAGAGTGCATAGATCTGCCTATCAAAATAGGCTGGGTCGATCCCGCTCACGATAGTCCCCTTTCTCAGAACAAGCTCGGCTGGGCCGGTTCCTCATAGGTCAGGCCCAGGTGCTCGTAAGCGCGCCGCGTCGCAACGCGGCCACGTGGGGTGCGGTCCAGGAAACCGAGTTGGAGCAGATAGGGCTCTACCACATCCATAATGGTGTCCGGTTCCTCTGACAATGCAGCACCTATCGTCTCCAGTCCCACCGGACCACCATCGAACTTTTCGATGATGGTGTGCAGCACGCGGCGATCGATGTCATCCAGGCCCAAGGGATCCACCTCCAGCAGGGCCAGTGCATCCTCGGCCACCCCCCTCGTGATGACGCCGTCGGCGCGGACCTGGGCATAGTCGCGTACGCGTTTCAACAGGCGATTTGCCACCCGAGGGGTGCCCCGCGCTCGCCTGCCAATTTCGGACACACCCCCCTCCTCAATTCCGATCTCCAAGATACGGGCTGACCGCCGCACGATATGCTGCATCGCGCTCTCTTCATAGAATCCAAGGCGATACACAGCGCCAAAGCGCGCCCGAAGCGGCGCCGTCATGAGCGCCAGGCGGGTCGTCGCCCCCACAATCGTGAACCGCGGGAGCTTGAGGCGAATACTGCGCGCCCCTGGTCCCTTGCCGATGACTATGTCAAGGGCAAAGTCCTCCATCGCTGGATACAGCACCTCCTCTACAGCGCGACCCAGGCGGTGAACCTCGTCAATGAACAGCACATCACCCTTGTGCAAGTTGGTCAGGATGGCAGCCAGATCCCCTGCTCGTTCAATCGCCGGTCCAGCCGTCACCTTGATATTCACGCCCATCTCGTTGGCCAACACGTGGGCGAGCGTCGTCTTGCCCAAGCCTGGCGGGCCATAGATCAGCACGTGGTCTAGCGCCTCGTCCCGGGCCCTGGCAGCCTCTAGAAGGATGCGGAGGTTCTCCTTGACTCGATCCTGCCCGATATACTCGTCCAGGGACTGGGGCCGCAGGCCAACATCCAGCCCCGTTTCCTCCCTCGTCCTTTTCGAAGACACGATCCGGTCACTCATGGCACTCCTCTCACGCTTCGACTGCATACATTATACCAGAAAGGGTACAGTCGGGAAAGCGTGGGCTGCTCAACGCTTGCTCCTTTCCACTTCTGGGTCCGCGGAGGCCTGCTTTCAAGACAGGGCATCTTCTGCCAGACAGGCTTGGGCCCTGCGCCTCATCTCAACTACGTAAGCCATCCGGTCATCAGTACGCGCGGGATAGCAGATGCCGGTTACCCACCCGCACTCGCTTGAGTCCGGCCTCCCGCGCTGCGGCTTCTGCCTCCTGCGCATGGCGTACGGATGTGCGCGGCAGGTCGGGCAAGAAGAAATGGGGGTGAAAGCCCAGCAATGCGTAAGGCATATCCGGATCGAGCTCTGCAATGAACAGCGCTATGCGCCGCACCTCCTCAGTGTCCACGTAGCCAGGCACCAGCAGTGTGCTGGCAACCACCAGGGGCCACTCCCCCGTCAGGCCGGGCTGCGCACGCCGACGAGTTGCGTACTGCGACGCCCTGCGTAGATTCTCCAATGTACGCAAGTTGGAGACGCCCGCCAGTGCCAGGTGAAGATACTCGTTAGCCGCCTTCAGATCAAACTTGATACAACCGCCCGTCGCAAGCGACAACTCGAGCGCCTCATCAAGCAGGCTGGGATCCATCGAGCCATTTGTCTCCCAGCAGATGGTCACCCCCTGTCTGGCTAGTACGCGAGACACGGCAAGGGCATGCAGCATCTGGGGTGTCGGATCGCCGCCAAAGAAACACACGCAGAAAGTGTTCCGGTGTGCCTGCGCCGCCAGCTCCTCGGCGCTGACACCGCCAGGCGGGTGCTTCAGGCGGAAATGCCAATTCTGACATGACATGCAGGTGAACGTACAGGCCTCGTAAAATACCGCCAGATTGACCTTGCCACGTCCAGCGGGACCACTGGCAACGCGGCTGCCCTGGCATACCCAGTCTGCAACGCAGTTGGTAGGCAGCGGGTCGTCATACCAACTGACCAGTGCGCCGGATGGCGTCCCCGCCAGATGAACCAGCCGCCCATCCCGCGCCGTTCGCAGGCCACAGAGGCCGAGCTCGCCCTCACCCAGCATGCAGGCATTGACGCACAGAGGACACTCAACCCCACCCTCTGTGCGGGGCGGGCTAGCTGGCAGACCGAACTCATCGCGGATCTCGGCGTGAGCATCGAGCACCAGCGGAAGCGCTTGATCGGGGCGCTTGCGGATGCACTCGGCGCAAAGCGATAGGACTCCTGCAATCAGGCTGGATCTCTGCCCGCAGATCCGGCACTCGCCGGGTGACACGCCACCCTCCTCAAGTCTGCGCCGAGCCTTCAAGCAGCTGCGACAATGCCCCTACAAAAGCCTCGTAGGTCTGCCTGCCAAAGAGAACAAAGCGCGCGAGCCGGATGCCGTCCTCCTTCTGCGCGTCAAGGTAGTCGATCACAGTGCGTAGCGCTACCAGAGCCGCTTCCTTCACAGGATAGCCGTAGGCGCCAGTGCTAATTGCGGGAAAGGCAATGCTCTTGACGCCATGCTCTGCTGCTACCTCCAGGCTTCTCCGGTAAGCACTCGCCAGTAGATCGGCGGCCTGCCGCGCACCCTCCAACCGATAGACCGGGCCCACGGTATGGATCACGCACCTCGCCTTCAGGCGCCCTCCGGTCGTGATCTTGGCGTCACCCGTGGCGCATCCCCCCAGCTGCCGGCACTCGGCAAGGATCTGTGGTCCGCCGGCCCGGTGAATCGCACCGTCGACGCCCCCTCCGCCCAGCAATGAGCTGTTGGCCGCATTTACAATCGCCTCCACATCCTGAACCGTTATGTCGCCTTCGACCAGTTCCAGGGTTGCCGACTTGAGCTCAATCCTTACCATGGTTCCTCCACCTGGCGCGTCACTGCGCCCGCTCATGCCGCCCACGCACGCGCCACAAACCAGATCCCCATCCCCAGCAGCAGGAGACCACTTCCCTGGACAACCCAGCGGTACCAACGCGGCGACAGGCCCCCGGTTTGCCTACTGATCACCCATGCGATGAGCGCCTTGGATCCAACCAGCAGGACGTAGAATGCGAACACGAACGCCAGCGCGTGCAACGGTGATTCCCGCCAGCCACTGACCAGCGTAGGACCACCGACCGTAGCCCAAAAGAGGTAAGGGTGGGGGTTGAGAAAGTTCGCCACGATGCCGCGGAGTAGCTCCCTCCACGGTTCGCCGGACAACTCGCCGCCGCTCGGCAATGCCGCCCGCCGCCCCGACCGGATCGCCTCGATGCCCATCCAGATGATGACTAGCCCACCCGCTGTGCCGACCCAGCGAACTGCCTCTGGCGGCAGACTCCCCACCAGCAAGACCGAGAGCGTGACGATCGGTAGGTCCGTCACCAACGGCGCAAGGGCTACAGCCAGGCCCCCAGCCATCCCGCTGCGCAGCGATGCGGTAACGACCAGCGCCAGCAAGGGCCCGGGGCTGATCCCGGCGTTCAGGCCCATACTCAGCCCCAGGCTAAGATAGGCCCACATGGGAATGGATCGCCTGAGGCCGAGGACGGGGCTCCATCGCCAGCCACATGACACCGGCCCCGCCTACTATACAGGCGGATGTCAGGAAAGCAAGACGTCGCACCCACGTACTCGTTGTGCTCAAGATTGGTTCACCTACAAACACCTTTCTATGGCCCCGGGAGCGTTACGCGTCCGTGCGCCCAGTTCACGCGCCACCAGTATACCACGCCATGATCCGCCCGTCAAAGGCTGGCAAACTGAGACGACCCGACCTGACGCAGGAGTTTGGTGACCAACGCTGCCATCGCGTGCGCTCGACACCAGGGTGCCTGTCAGGCAGGCGTGCGTTTTTGACGCCGCACCACATCCGGGGTATAGTAGCCCCACTATGGCATCGTTCCATGACCTTGACGGAACTCGGGATCTGGCAGTCATCGGACAGCGGCTACTAGATTGGTACGAACGCCATCGCCGTGACCTTCCATGGCGACGCACTCGCGACCCCTACGCGATTTGGGTCGCCGAGATCATGCTCCAGCAAACACGGGTCGAGACCGCGATCGACTATTTCGAGCGTTTCCTGGCGCGCTTCCCCACGCTGATCGATCTCGCACGGGCTCCCTTGGACGACGTGCTGAAGACCTGGGAAGGGCTTGGTTATTATGCACGCGCTCGCAACCTACACAAGGCAGCCCGGCAAGTCGTGCAGCAAAACCAGGGAAGCATGCCACGAACCCCGGAAGCGCTTCGCGGCTTGCCTGGGATAGGGAGATACACAGCCGCTGCCGTGGCTAGCATTGCATTCGGGTACGATGCTATTGCCCTCGACGGCAACCTTTGCCGCGTTCTCTGCCGCCTCTTCGCGATAGATGATGATCCCGGAAGACCGAACACCCGACGCAGCCTGGAAGCACTGGCCGTGTCGATGCTGCCGTCAGGGCATGCAGGGCACTTTAACCAGGCGCTCATGGATCTCGGAGCTACGGTCTGTTCTTCACCCCCTCGCTGCCCGCTGTGTCCAGTGCGCGAGTGGTGCCAGGCCCGGCGCGAGGGCATTCAGAACGAGCTGCCCATCCGAGCCACACGTACACAGCGCCCGCATCGCGATGTGACTGCCGGGGTCATCTGGGATGGAAACGGTAAATTCCTGATCACCCAGCGCCCTCTGGATGGCATGCTGGGCGGCTTGTGGGAGTTCCCCGGGGGTAAACGAAGGCCCGGCGAAGCCCTGCCGACCTGTTTGCACCGCGAGATCCATGAGGAGTTGGCCATTGAGATTCACGTCGACGATCTTCTGTGCAAGGTCGAGCATGCCTTCACCCACTTTTACATGACACTGTATGCATTCGAGTGTCAATGGGTTAGCGGCGACCCACAGCGCCTGGGGTGCGTTGACCTGCAATGGGTCACGCTCGAGCACCTGGAGAGGTTCGCATTCCCAGTCGCAGACCAAAAGATCATCACGTTCCTCCGCGCAAGCCAGGCAGACCTGTGAGCGGCAACTAGTCAGCCCCTGACACGCATTGTCTACGTATCTTGCGACTTGGCATGAGCAACCTGGCATCGAACCTCTCAGCGCTTCGCTACCGCATCGCAGACCTCCTGCATCCCCATTCTGCCCAGGCACTGATCAGGAAGGATGTCCTGCGCCTCGCATTGCCTGCGATGGGCGAGCAGGTTCTGAGCATGATGGTTGGCATCGTAGACACGTACCTGGTCGGCCATCTGGGAGCGGCATCCCTTGCTGCCGTCGGCTTGGCGAATCAGTGGGTGATGGTGGCAACGATGCTATTTGGCGCCATCGCCACCGGGGCAACCGCTCTCATTGCTCGATTTGTGGGTGCACGAGAGAGAACCCAGGCCAACGAGGTACTGCGCCAATCTGTCATGCTGGGCGCGGTTATAGGCGTCGTCGCCACGGCCTTGGGGCTTACACTGGCTGCACCTGCAGTGCGGCTGCTGGGCGCAGAGGAAGATGTCGTTGCTCTCAGCGCGTCATACCTGCGCGTGGTGTCGTCCATCTTTTTCTTCTCAACCCTGATGTTCATAGGCAATGCCAGCTTGCGCGGTGCCGGAGATACGCGAACACCTTTGTTTGTGATGCTTGTAGTTAACATCGTGAACATCGCCGTAGCATGGACGGCCATCAACGGACGGTTCGGACTACCCCAGATGGGGGTAGTCGGCTCGGCAGTGGGTGCCGCCACAGCGAGAGCGATCGGTGGGCTCTTGGTGATCCTGCTCCTGCTCAAAGGGCGCGCCGGCATCAAGCTGCGGCTGGCGCGTCTCTGGCCTGATAGAGAGATGATCCGCCGCATTCTGCGCGTCGGCCTGCCGAGCGGCATGGAACAGCTCTTGTTTCGCTCAGGTCACATGATCTTTGCGCGCATCCTGGTCGAACTGGGCACAGTCGCCTACGCGGCCAACCAGGTGGCCATGAACGGGTGGTCGCTATCCTTTATGCCTGGGTTTGGATTCGCCTTGGCTGCTACCACACTTGTCGGCCAGAGACTGGGCGCAAAAGATCCTGAAGGCGCACAGCGGTGCGGATACACCGCGTACCGGCTGAGTGCCACACTGATGGGCACCGTCGGGGTCTTTTTCCTGCTCTTCCCGGCCGAGATCGTAGGATTTTTCACCAGCGACCCCGAGGTGATCGAGATTGGTACCTTGCCCCTGGGCATGGTGGGCCTGATCCAGCCACTGCTCGCAGCGACTATGGTCTTCCCGGGCGCACTCCGGGGCGCTGGCGACACTCGCTTCCCCATGCTTGTGACGGGCAGCGCCATCTGGTCGATCCGGCTGCCGCTGGCCTATCTCTTTGCCATCGTCCTGGGCTGGGGCCTGCCGGGCGCCTGGGGAGCTTTAGTCTTGGATCTCTGCGTGCGAGGACTGCTCAACTTCCTGCGGTTCCGGGGAGGGCGCTGGAAGACAGTGGAGGTCTGAGCGGCCTCCAATGTGCATGCCGCGCCTGTGGTTCCCTCACTCCCAGCCAGGTACGTGTACCTGCCCAGCCCGGGCCGGCTTCAATCGAAGGACATGAACCTCCGCACCGTCTGCAGGAACTCGCGGACAGACGGGCGATAGGGGTGAATCCGATTCTTGATGGCGTACCCTTTCCATAACTTGTACGCAAGGCGGAACAGCGGATTGGGTGGAAGCTTGATGAGCCGCCGGACCAGGCCGGTGATCCTCGGCCATTCCACAGCAAGGGCAAACAGCTTGTTGAGATTCTCAATCTGCCGCTTTTCCTCGGGCGTCGAGAAGCGCAACACAGACCGCTCCCACGCTGAGGGATCTATGTCATCCAGGTCGCCCTCAACATAGCCACCATTTCGGGCATAGTCGCCCAACTCGGTGCGGGGATAGGGTTGGTAGAGAAACGCATTGGCGTAGGCCGGCTTGCAGGCATGATTCAGGGCAAGCGTCTCCAGGTCGTGCTGCAAGCTCGCGCCCGGCAAGCCGAGCATGTTGGTCGTGAGCAGCTCGATGCCCGCCCCACGGATCAGGTTGCTGGCCTCTATGATTTGTTCGTCCGACATGTTGCGCTTGAGGATCTCGTTGCGCAGCCCCGGGTTGCCCGTCTCCAGGCCCATGCCCACACTCGCGCACCCAGCCTGCTTCAGCAGCTCAACCTTGGTGGGAGTGACCAGGTTGGCGCGTACATTGCAGAAAAAGGGCAGCCCGATCTCACGAGGGAACTTGACGGCGAGCTCTTGCAGCCAACTCTCATAGACGATGAATAGGTCATCGAGAAAGACGACAAACTGCAAAGGGTAGCGCTGCTGCACCCAGCGAACTTCCTCGATCACCTTTTCGACGCTCATCTGGCGCAAGCGCTTGCCCTTGCCGCGGTAGACCTCAGCCAGGGCGTGGTTGAAACAATAGGTGCAGTCATAGGGACATCCCCGGCTTGTGATGAAATGCTTGATACCGCTCTGCCGCGTGAACTCGTCAGCTTCGAACAGCAACTTGCGGTCGGGAAAGGCGATGGCATCCAGGTCATTTTCTGCCGCTCGGACGGGATTGCGCTCGATCTGTCCCCCGTCCAGCTTGAACCACCAATTCTCGATCCCGGAAAGGGCCTTGCTATCATCCAGTGCCTGCACCAGGTCGAGCATTGCGCCCTCCCCCTCGCCAACGCACACAGCATCGACGCCAGGCTCCTCGATGAACTCGGGAAAGTAGGTGGGATGTGGCCCGCCAAAAACCGATACGGTCCGTACTGCGCCCCTGATCTGAAGATTGAGGTCTCGGTAATATGCCTGCGATCCGGTGTAGACGCTATAGCCCACGACGTCCGGCTGCCAAGCACGCGCCACAGCGACTGGGTCTTCAGTCGCGGCTATTGAGAGGCGTACCTCGTGCCCGGCCTGCCGCAACGCACTGGAAAGGTAGAGCAGGCCCAAGGGCTCGTAATCGATCTGCTTTTCGACAAAGAGAACGCGCACGTGTCGTCTTCTCCTACGGAATCAAAATGACCAATGACCAGAGCCCCAACCACGAACCGGTCATTGGCCATCCGGTACGCGACACCAAATCTCTCTAACCCATCCCTACTCCGTCAACGGGTGTGTCGCAGTTCCCGCAGTTCCCGTCGCGGAGATTGCGTCGGACGACCTGAAAGCCACGGCGCTCTAGCACGCGCTCCCCGCAGTTGGCGCAGATTGTGTCCTCGAGCCTGGCTCCAGGCATGTTGCCCACGTAAACGTACTTGAGGCCTGCCGCGCGGCCCAGATCGTAGGCGCGTCGCAATGCGCTCGGCGGGGTTGGCCCGCGATCATACATCTTGTAGTCAGGATGGAACCGGCTGACGTGCCAGGGAACCTCCACACCCAACTCGCTAGCGATGAACCGGGCAATGTCGCCAAGCTCATCCTCCGAGTCATTGAGGTCGGGCACCACCAGTGTCGTGACCTCCACCCAAACGCCCAGCTCCTTCATGCGCTTCAGAGAGTCAAGCACAGGCTGGAGCCTGGCGCCACATACCCTCTTGTAGGTTGCATCCCGGAAAGCTTTTAGGTCCACATTCGCTGCATCGAGCCACGGTTCATGACCATCGCCAACTCCTTGGAAAAGGTCCAGCATCTCGGTGGTCATGTACCCATTGGTTACGTAGACACTGGCGATGCCGCCAGCATGGGCCAGACGGGCGATATCATAGCTGTACTCGAAGAATATGGTCGGCTCCGTGTACGTATAGGCGATAGAGCGGGAGCCGTACCGCTGAGCTGCCTGTACAACTTGCTCCGGCGACGCCTGCCTGCCCACAATCCGCCCGTGATCACGGGGCATCTGCGAGATATCCGCGTTCTGGCAGAAGTCACAGCGAAAGTTGCAGCCAGCAGTGGCGATGGAAAGAGCAGTGCTGCCCGGATAGAAGTGATAGAGGGGCTTCTTCTCGATCGGGTCCACTGCCTGCGAGAGGGGGATGCCGTACACCAGGGTGTACAGCAGACCAGCCCGGTTCTCGCGCACCATGCAGACCCCCTTGCGGTCCGGCGCGATGGTGCAATGGTGGGCGCAAAGGTTACACCTGACCCGTTCGTCAGACAGCTTCTCGTAGAGCAGCGCCTCCTTCATCGATCGCCCCGTACTCATGCTTTTATGCGCGTGCTAGGCTCCGCGAACCCCGCCGTTCACTGAGGTCAGGATCGCCTCAAGCGAGCGACGGGCGGGAGCGTCCTCCGGCAGCCCGACTAGCGGCTGACCCAGGGCGTCCAGGTCGTTCACAGCCGGATCGGCGGGAATAATACCTGCAAGGTTGAGCTTGTGCTCCTCAATAGCCCGCAGCAACGGCTCCGGAAGCGAGTCACCGTTCACACGGTTGACGATAAGGTAGGTGACACCCACAGAAGTCTTGAGCTCGTCCACCAATTCTGCCACCCGCCCCGCAGCGATGATGCCCCGCAGCGATGGGTCGGAAACAAGCAGCAGCAGGTCCACGTCCTGGGTAGTGCGGCGGCTGAGGTGCTCCAGCCCGGCCTCGTTGTCGATCACGACATAGTCATAGGCATCAGAAAGGCGGTCCACCGAGCTGCGTAGGATGTTGTTGGCCGCGCAGTAGCATCCCGGACCCTCGGGGCGCCCCATGGCCAGCAGATCAAAGGCTGGCTCCTCGACAAGCGCCTCGTTGATGCGAAAATCAAGATAGTCCCACTTGCTCATACCGCCCAGCGCACTGCCGGCGCCCACAGCGGTAGCAGTCTCTTCGCGCACGTCACCGACAGTGTCGTCAAGGGGCACGCCCAGCGCCAGGTTCAGATTGGTGCTAGGATCGGCGTCGATGGCGAGCACCGAACCTTTCTTGTTCCTGGTCAAATAGTCGATCACCAGTGCCGATATGGTGGTCTTGCCTGTTCCTCCCTTGCCAGCTACAGCTATCGTATATGTCACTTCTTACCTCTCCAACTTGGACTGGGTTGCTCTGAATTACTCTAACACAGATGATAAAATCAGGCAATATTGCTAAGTGGCGTTACCGGCAATGGAGCATATGGCGGCACTTGGCCAGGCTGCAGAGAGCGCACGGCTAGGACAGTCGCATCTGAACCAGATCTGAGGTGCGGCGCACCCGAGTGCATCGGTGCGGGCCCCTAGATCGGTAGAGACCTCTCATGCTGCCATGCCTCGTCGAAAAAGAGGTGCCCGCACCTGCCGTAGACCATATGCACTCGCCCTGATCACACGGCCAATCCACGCTTGATCATTGGGCAGGACTGTGGTATAATGTCAATGAGTAACCAGCCTGGGGATGAAATGGTTTCGACAGGGGAGGCTAGGCTGGGACTGCAAGCCGAGGCGCCTGGTCCGCGTTAAAACTGGGCAAAAACACAAGTGCCAAACAGAGCACTCAACCCGCTATGGCGCTCGCCGCGTA
>JBFFCR010000019.1:0-18718 GCA_041559855.1 Anaerolineae bacterium
CACTGACATCGCGTCTGGGCTCAGGGCGGCGCCGCTAACCCCAAGCTGGGCGTGCCAGTCACGAGGATCGCACAGTTGCGGCCTGGTGATCTTGTAGTAGGCCGGATCCTGCGCGGCAGCGCCCATGGTATTGCTGAAGGTAACGAATACCGTGCTATTGCCGATCGACAGGACATCTACCACCTCGGGCGGGTCTGTGTCCCAGGGGAGGGGCACGTCGGGCGTGACATCTACTCCGGGCGTGACATCTACTGTGGGAGTTGCCTCTCTTTCCACGACCTCCGGCATGGCGTTGCATCCGGCAAGGACGGACACCGCCACCACTATCAGGATGGTCAAGAGTGTAATGGATCTTGTGGCGTGCTGCATGGCTCTGCCTCCTTTGTGCTGCTTGGGGAATCAGGAACGTGCGAGTGTGTGCTGGACAACACGACGTGATGTTCAGCATAAGCGGTTGTCGAACCTTTCTGCATCTCCAGGCCTCCCGTTGACCGAAAGACCAAATTCTGCGCAAGCCCTAACTGACAGAGGGGCCTGCTGGTCCCAACCAAGACGCCGCCCGCCAGGCGAAGTGACTCTGGCGGGCGGCAATGCAATCCTGAATGATGCCAGCACCTTAGCTGCGTCTATTCATATGGCGAGAACATTATATCACGGTCTACCGGAGAAGTCAATAGGATTTTCGATGGGATCACAGATGTCGCAAAATCATCATCGGGACATGGCACAAGCCCGTGGCTATCCCGGTGGCGTATGTGGGGGCGCACTCCCGCTGGCCGACGTGGAGCGGTGAGGGGACTGGCTTTGAATTCATCGAGGTGGGGCGGGCACTCGTCCGCAACCCTGAGCTTGTCGAGTGGGGGCGCCTCTGGACGCCTCCGCTCGCTGGTCTGGGATTGATGAGGATGCCCTAATAGATGTGGCAGGCCGGCTTGACATCCTCCGCATTCTCGGCCATACTCCGTTCGATCTCTACAGCCCTGGAGGGACTGTGACACAACCCAAGATTGCCAACAAGGCCCTGACGCCGGGCAGGATCGGCGGCCTGGAGCTCTGCAACCGCATCATCCGCGCCGGCTGCTTTGAGGGTATGAGCCAGGGAGGGCGCGTCACGCCAGCCCTGATCGAGCATCACAGGCGTGTTGCAGCCGGTGGCGCCGCCATGACCACGGTTGCCTACTGCTCGGTCAGCGCTGACGGGCGTGCCTTTGACCATGAGCTGTGGATGCGGGAGGAGATCGTGCCCGGGCTACGCGATCTCACCGAGGCGGTACACCGTGAGGGAGCCGCTGCCTCGATACAGTTGGGCCATTGCGGCTTTTTCGCCAGCCCGCAGGTGATCGGCGTCCGCCCTCTGGGCGCCTCGCGCAAGCTGTGCCTCTACCGTCTCACGCGCTGCGAGGAGATGAGCGAGTCCCAGATCGAGGCCAAGATCCAGGACTTCTTGCAGGCTTCCCGGCTAGCCCGGGAGGCCGGATTCGACGCCGTCGAGATTCACGCCGGGCACGGTTATCTCCTCAGCCAGTTCCTCTCGCCCTGGACCAATCACCGGCGCGACCGGTACGGCGGGCCACTGGAGAACCGGCTGCGCTTCCCGGCAGCGGTGATCAGTAGTGTGCGCCAGGCACTCGGCCCCGATTTCCCCATCCTGGTAAAGATGAACCAGCGGGACGGAATGCGCGGCGGCCTGGAGATCGACGAGGCGGTGCGAATTGCGCAGCGCCTTGAGGAGGAGGGCGCCAGCGCCCTTGTCCCGAGCTGCGGCTTTACGGCCAAGACGCCGCTCTACATGATGCGCGGGCGCGTGCCGATCAGGGAGATGGCCCGCAACCAGCCCAGCCCTCTAACCCGGCTGAGTACGCTCCTCTTTGGTCGTTTCATGGTACAGGCCTATCCCTTCCAACCGCTCTTCCTATTGGACGGCGCAGTCCGGATCCGGCAGGCGGTGACCATCCCCGTGGTGTATGTGGGCGGCGTGCTCTCGCTGGCCGACCTGAAACGGGTGACGGGGGCCGGCCTCGAGTTCGTCCAGGTAGGGCGGGCGCTCGTCCGCGATCCCGATTTCATCCACAAGCTGCAGGTGGGCATGCTCGAGGCGTCGGACTGCGACCACTGCAACCGCTGCATTGCTGCGATGGAGGCGGGTGGCGTGTACTGCGTCACCTATTCGTAGGGTGGGCTGGCAATGTCTCATCGAGAGGTGTGTCGGACAACCACAGATAGGAATGTGTGTCGTGTGGCTCGTCTGAGCTGGCGTGTGTGCCGCCCTGGACCCGGGGCCCATGCACACCCGTCGCTCCCGCGAATCGCCGGATATGGTCTGTTCGCTGGCCAAGTTGACTATTGCTGAGTCAGGTCGTCGCTTGACAGGGCAAAGCGGATCTGGTAGAATGCGTTTGATGTTTGATTAAATATCAAACAAGACTTGCGTAGCGACCGCGCTAATTCGTGGCCAATCGCCCGATCCTGTCTCCTCACATACGATGGAATACCTGCAGCTTGAATAGTGACAAGGAGGATCACCGGTCATGATACTGTCAAGCCCCCGCACCGTGAAGGAGTGGCTGGTTGAGGCCCTGCGCGATGAGATCGTCCGCGGGGATCTTGTCCCTGGGCAATACCTTCGCCTGGAAGAGATCGCGGCTCGCTTCGACGTCAGCACCATGCCTGTGCGAGAGGCTCTACGTGACCTGGAGGCCGAGGGCTTGGTGACCAGCTTTCCCCACCGCGGTACAATGGTCACCAAGTTGAGCGCGGACGAGTTGCAGGACATCTATGACATCAGGGTGACTCTGGAGGAAATGGCCACTCGTCTGGCCGTGCCACTCCTAACAGAGGCTACCCTGGCCGAATTAACCTCGCTCGTCGAGCAAATGGCTGACCATCAGGGCCACGTAGCGACTCAGGTGAAGCTGAATCACGAGTTTCATCTTGCTCTCTATGCTGCATCGGGCCGTAGCCATCTGTGCGAGCTGAATCGTATGTTACGACACCGTACACAGCACTATCTACATCGCTTTACCGTCGAGGTCGAGTCGGAGAGCTTTTCCCAGACCCAAGACGAACATCGGGCCATCCTTGAAGCCTGTAAGCGTGGCGACGCAGAACAGGCAGCCGCTATCATGCGCCATCATGTAGCTCAGGCGGGTGACACCTTGGTTCGATATGTTCGCCACCGCGATGATGGGGAGGGCTCTGAGGATTGAAACACAGGTCGCCGATAGAACCGAGTGAGCCCCGGAATCATCCTGGCTGTGACGGCGGCGAATCATTGAACGATCTGGGGCAAACCTATCGTTAATTCGGCAATTGATGAATCAAGAAGGAGACAAAGGACCATGACAATCAGAGCCAACTACGAGCCCTAGCTGCGGGTATTGCCAATCTCTGCAGGCTGGGGCCCACCTTGCGCCATGGCCATGCAGAGGCGGAGACTCGGTTCAGGAAGCGCCGTCAGAGGGAGTTGGGATCTAGTGGTTTCGCGCGCTCGCGCCGCGTTGGTCCTCAACCGGGCACGAGCGCGCTGATGTGCGAAAAGTGTGGAGGAAGAACCAATGGAAAAAGTCAGGAAAGTGAGAACCGCTTGCCGGAGTTGTCATGGCGGATGCGGTATCATCGCCCATGTGAAGGACGGCAAGGTCATCAAGGTCGAAGGTGATCCTGATTCCCCTATCAGTCACGGCACCCTATGCACGAAGGGGTTGTCCATCACCCAAGTAGCCTACAATCCGGACAGGGTCCTCTATCCGATGAAGAGGACTGGCAGCGGATGGGAGAGGATCTCTTGGGACGAGGCCCTGGACACATGCGCCGAGAAATTCCAGGCTGTGATCGACCAATACGGGGCAGAGGCGATTGTGGTCGGGCAGGGGACCGGACGTGACTATGAGAGTCACTTTTCCCGCTTTGGCAACCTACTGGGCACCCCCAACATCATCACTGCGGGGCATATGTGTTATCTCTCACGAATCGGCGCCAGCCTGATCACCTGTGGGAGTCTACCGGCGTGCGACTATGAGGGCGACCCCGCTTGCATCGTCATATGGGCGTGCAATCCGCTGTGGACCAACCCCGATGAATACAAGGGAGCGAATTTCTGGCGGGCCTACGAGAATGGGGCCAAGCTGATCTGCATAGATCCCCGCAAGTCGTTCTACGCAGGCAAGGCCGACTTGTGGCTTCGGGTGCGGCCCGGCACCGATGCGGCGCTGGTCATGGGATTCTTTAGCGTGATCATTGAGGAAGAACTCTATGACAAGGACTTTGTAGCGCAGCACATCAACGGCTGGGATGCCTTTGTGGCACGGGTGAAGAGCGATTACCCCCTGGAGCGGGTCGCAGAGATCACCTGGGTTGACCAGGACCTGATCCGCGCGGCAGCCAGGATGTACGCCACGACCAAGCCGGCTGGGATCCACTGGGGTGTTCCCACTGAGCAGACCCTCAACTGCACCGACTTTACCCGGGGAGCGATCGGGCTCATGGCCGCTACCGGGAACCTCGACAGGCCCGGAGGGAATGTCTTGCACGTCAGGCCGCCGGTGAGAAACCTCTCCGAGTTCTCCGCGCACACGGAGCTGCCCCGCGAGCAGAGGAAGAAGCGGCTCGGTGGGGAGCAATACCCGCTCGCCACCAGGATGACCATCAATACGCCCAAACCAGTCTGGGATGCCATCCTGACCGGAAAGCCCTATCCTGTGCGGGCAGGATATCTGATCGGGACCAACCCCTTGCTGACCAGAGCCAATGCCAGGGAGGTGCGCAGAGCCCTGAGTAGCCTTGACTTTCTCGCCGTGCAAGACTTTTTCCTGACCCCAACGGCGGAACTGGCCCACATATTCCTCCCAGCCGGCACCTGGCTGGAGCAGGATCATGTGGCGGACAACTGGAAATTCCACGGATACGTGCTGGCGAGGCAAAAGATCGTCGAGATCGGCGAGTGCTGGCAGGACCACAAGATTTTCATGGAACTGGGCAAGAGAATGGGCCAGCAATGGTGGGACACCGTGGAGGATGCTCTCGATTGGCTGTTGGAGCCAAGTGGCCTCACCTGGGAGGAGTTCAAGAAGGTAGGCTATCTCCATGGGGAGCAGACCTATTTCAAGTACCGGGACCAGGGCTTCCGGACCCCCACCGGGAAGGTGGAGTTGTACTCGACCTTCCTCGAGAAGTGGGGGCGTGATCCCTTACCCAAGTACACAGAGCTGGCCGAAAGCCCCGTCTCCACGCCCAAGCTTGCAGAGAAATATCCGTACGTCCTGAACTCTGGGCTCAGAACTCCCACCTACTTTCACTCCGCGAACCGGCAGATCCCCTGGCTCAGGGAGCTCAGGCCCGATCCTCTCATAGAGATGCACCCTGACACGGCAAAGAAGCACGGCATCGAGGAAGGAGACTGGGTCTGGATCGAGTCGCCTCGCGGGCGCGTCAAGCAACGGGCCAAGCTGAACGACTCTCTCGATCCGCGGGTGGTCGCGGCTGAACATGGCTGGTGGTATCCAGAGATCAGGACCCCGGATCACGGCTGGGACGTGTCCAACATCAACATCTTGACGGACAACTCTCCCGAATCCACAGATCCGGTGATGGGAGCAACCACGCTACGGGTCCTCTTGTGCAACATATCGCGCTGCGAAGACGAGCAGGGGGTGTAAGAGATGAACAAGATAACCTTGATGTTCAACGAGAACAACTGCAGCGGCTGCCATGCCTGTGAGGTAGCGTGCAAGCAAGAACATGGGTTGCCCGTAGGCCCCAGGGTCGTGAGAGTCATCGAAAGGGCACCTCACTTCAAGCCGCTGTACTGCCGCCATTGCACAGATGCCCCCTGCGCCATCGCATGTCCAGAAAGCGCCATAACAACGGATCCGGACACTGGCGTTGTTCTCCTCGACGAGGAGCTGTGCACCGGCTGCAACGCCGTGGAGGGCAAGTCTGGCGCGGAGAAACAGGACACGTCTCCGTGCAAGGTAGAATGCCCGGCACACATCAACGTCCAGAGCTATGTGAGCCTTGCTGGCAAAAGCAAGTTCGGGGAGGCCCTGCAGGTCATCAAGCTGGCGAATCCTTTCCCATCCATCACTGGCCGGGTCTGTCCTCACCCCTGCGAGGCGGCCTGCAACCGCAAGGAGATAGATACCCCTGTCGCCAACAACGCCATCGAGCGCTTTATCGGCGATCTCGATCTACAGGCAGCCGAGCGCTTCCTACCCGAGATCAAGGAGCGGCGCGAAGAAAAGGTCGCCATTGTGGGCTCTGGCCCTGCCGGACTGGCTTGTGCCTACTATCTTGCCCAGGAGGGCTATCAGGTGACCATCTTTGAGAAGGCCGAGGTCTTGGGCGGGATGCTCACAGCAGCCATCCCGACCTATCGTCTTCCCCGCCAGGTCGTCGACGACGAAATCCAGCTCATTCGTGACATGGGCGTGGCCATAAGAACGGGAGTCGAAATTGGTATCGACACGACCGTCGGAGACCTTCGTGACGAGGGGTTCAAAGCCTTCTTCATCGCCGTCGGTACGCAGGAATGCATCATGCTGGGCATAGAAGGCGAAGGCCTGGAAGGTGTGGTTCCTGGGCTGGACTTTCTTCGGGAGGTGAATCTTGGAGAACCGGTCGCCCTCAGCGGCAAGGTCGCAGTAATCGGCGGAGGGAACGTTGCCATCGATGCAGCCAGGTCAGCTCGCAGACTGGGAAGCGACGATGTCTTTATCCTCTATCGCCGCGGTCTGGGGGAGATGCCATCGAGGCCCGAAGAGATGCGGGAGTGCCAGGAAGAGGGGGTTGCCATCCACACGCTGACCCAACCTGTGCGGTTCATCGGCGAGAATGGCCACGTGAAAGCGATCGAGTGTGTAAAAACGCGCCTTACCGATCCAGATGAGAGCGGGCGCCGCAGGCCGGAGCCGATCCCGGGCTCAGAGTTCACCGTGGAGGCGGACATCGTGATCACGGCCCTGGGGCAGGAGGCGGACTGGGCTTGCCTGACCCATGAGTGCGCCTGTACGCTGACCGAGTGGGGTACCATGAATGTCAATCCCTTGACCCTTCAGAGCGAGGACGCGGACATCTTTGCCGGCGGTGATGCAGTGAGAGGTCCTGCCACCGTTGTCGAGGCCATTGCAGACGGGAGAGAGGCTGCGGTGTCCATTGACAGGTACCTCCAGGGCTTGAACCTTTCTCTTGGTAGGGGGGCCAAGCTGAAAGCCATCACCGAGCCCCAGAAGGAAGTGTATGCTCCTTATGCTCGCGTCCAGATGCCAAGCCTGGAACCGAAAGAGCGTGTCAAGAGCTTTGCTGAAGTCTACAAGGGCCTCACAGAGGAGATGGTCGTTCAGGAAGGGCAGAGGTGCATCTCGTGTGGTAGCTGCTGCGTGCAGGCCTGCCCTTGGGACGTCATGCAATTCAACCAGGCCATCATCAAGGCGGTCAAGTGTGACCTGTGCGAGGAAAAGCGGGCCAACGGCGAGGTCCCTGCATGTACAGCCATCTGCCCTACCCGCTGCATATTCTGGGGGGAGCCAGAGACCTTGCCCAGTGGCGCTGAGATGGCCGGCATCCTCGCCTGACGAACACCGTGTTATCGATGGCCGATGGGGACCGCGGCTAGGAAGGCTGTCTCGGTTCCCGTCATCACCGTTGTGCTCAGGAGGCAGAATGGACTTTGGTTTCACTCAAGAACAGGAGGCCCTGCGACAGGAGGTCCGTGCTTTCGTGGGAAGCGATGGCGTGCAGGCCATCTTGCAGGAGACGGGCCAGCGGCCCTTCCGCGAAGAGCTGTTCTCGTGGGAACTGCACAGGATGTTGGCCGACCGCGGCTGGCTGGCAGCTCACTGGCCCGTCGAGTATGGCGGCGGCGGCAAGACGATGATCGAGATGGCGATCATCGCTGAGGAGATGATACGCGCAGGGATACCACACGCACCGTGGGCGCTCAGCGTGAACATCTTTGGCAACGCCGTGTTGCTGCTGGGTACTGAGGAGCAGAGGAGACAGTACCTGCCTCCCATCGCGCGAGGTGAAGCGCTGAGCGGTGTCCTCTATACCGAACCGGACGCAGGCTCTGACCTCGCAAGCCTTCGCGCCCGCGCTGTGCCCGACGGTGACGATTGGATCATCAACGGCACCAAGATCTTTAATAGCATGGGTCACATGGCCAGCTATGGACTTGCCGCCGTCCGTACTGAACTGGATGCAGCCAGGTACAAGGACCTTACACTTTTTATCGTGGACATGCATGCGCCGGGCGTGACCGTGAGCCCCATGTGGATGCTCAGCGACGAGCGCACCAACGAAGTCTCGCTGGAGAACGTCCGCGTACCGGCGGCGAACATGGTTGGGGCACGCGGTGAGGGCTGGAGACTGCTCAACACGGCCCTGTCCGTGGAACGCACCGGCCTCGACTGGACCGGCCTCGCCGCCAGGTACCTGGATGACGTCATCGCCATGGTCAAGGAGAAGCAGGCAGGCAGCGACCCCTTGGTCCGGCAAAAGATCGCCAAGTGCTTTACAGAACTCCAGGTGGCCCGGCTGTTGGTCTGGCGCGTCGTGTCCAACCAGGCTCTCGGGGAGTTCGACGACGTCTACTCGGCTATGAGCAAGATGTACGGGTCCGAACTCACCAAACGGATTACGCGCCTGGGTATGGAGATCGGCGGCCTGGAAGCGCTGTTAACTCGCTGGGATGCCGATCCGCTGGCTGGCGGCTGGCTGGAAGCACACCATCGCCAGGCACCTGGCGCCACGATAGCCGCCGGGACAACCGAGATCATGCTCTATCTCATCGCCTACCGCGGGCTGCGGGTTCACAAATAGGGGCACACACCATGGACATGCGATTGGATTCTGAACAGCGGATGACGCGCGAGCTGTTTGCCGACTTTTTCGCCAAAGAGTGCCCCAGCACGATGCTCCGCGAATTGGAGGAGGGGGACGGCCACTCGCCAGAGGTGTGGCGCAAGCTTGCCGACCTGGACGGCATGGCCCTGGCGTTGCCGGAGGAGTATGACGGACTGGCTGGGAGTTTCACCGAGCTGGCTCTCTTCTACGAAGCCATGGGGCGAAGCCTCTATCCAAGTCCGCACCTGTGGACCGTTGTCGTGGCAGGCGAGCTGATCCTGCGCCTGGGGAGCCAGGGGCAGAAGGATGACCTCCTGCCCAGGATTGCCGCCGGCGAGATGATTGTCGCGCTGGCGCTGGCGGAAAAGGGGTCTGACGACGCAGCAGCCGTGCAGGCCATGGCGGTGCGTGGCGCCAGCGGCTTTGCCCTGAGCGGGCAAAAGACCTTTGTAGAGTTTGCCCATGTGGCCGATGCCCTGCTGATCGTCGCGCGCGCCGAGGCTGGCGTGACCCTGTTCCTCGTGCCTGTTAACCGGAAAGGTATCGCGCTATCGCGGCAGCACGAGATCAGCGGCGGACAGTTCTACCGCGTTGACCTGGATGATGTTGAGGTCTCTGCGGGCGAGGTGTTGGGCTCGCCGGGCGGGGCGCTGGAGCCATTGAACGATGTGCTCGACCGGGCGCGCGTGCTGCTGGCGGCGCGGATGCTGGGCGGGTGCCAGGCTGTCTTTGACCTGACACTGCGGTACGCCAAGGAGCGGGAGCAATTTGGCCAGAGCGTGGCCACATTCCAAAACATCGCCTACCGGCTGGCCAAGATGCAGACGGACATAGACGGCGCGCGCCTGCTGCTCCACCAGACTGCCTGGCAAGTAGACCAGGGACTATCGATTGGATCTGAAGCGGCCATGCTCAAGGCGCACGTCAGCGATCTCTACCGCACCATCACAGGCGAGGCCATCCAGATCCACGGTGGATTTGGCTTTACCGAAGAAGCTGATCCGCAGCTGTTCTACCGCCGCGCCGCCGTGGACGCGGTTCTCCTGGGTAGCTCCACTGCCCTCCGTGACCGTGTCGCCGACGTCATTGGGCTCATCTAGCTGCCACTGCTGCACCGTACCGGGCAGCCTCTCTGCTCGGCACGCTGGATGCTTGGGGAGATAGGGAGGCACGTTTTGGAAACAATGGACCTGACGGAGTGAGGTCCAGATTGCCAAAGGAGAGAGAAAGGACTTTGTGAAAGAGCGCGCTACGGACATCAGTCCCAAAGCCCACCGCTGCCCTGATGGCAAAGATGGTCGAACCGATGCCCCCCACGGCGCCAAGGGAGGCCAGCCCGATCATCAGCAGGCCCGTGTGAAGCACGACAGCCATGTCCATCTGGGCGATCCCGACATCCACGATGCGCTGCAGCAAGTAGGGCTGTGCCAGGTCCATGCCGACCTCAAGCATCATGGATAGCGGTGCGAGCACGGCCGCAACCCAGTACGGCCGCAGGTAGCGCACCAGGTCCCGGCGCGAGCGAGGCTGTGTCGTTTCCTCTGTCATGCTAGCAACCCAAAGCCACGCAAGCTGTTACTAGTCGGGTCCCTCACCTTCTGCCATCCGCAAGAGGTTCTCCCTCATGCGTGACAAGAACCCTGCCACCTGCACTTGCTCTACCTGGCTGAAGCCGGCAAAGGTCCCGGCTTCGATCTTTCCTAGCACCCGTTCCAGGTCACCCTGGATGGCGCGGCCGAGTTCTGTGAGAAACACGCGCGAGACCCGCTCATCCTTGGTATCCCGCCGTCGCTGCACAAAGCCTGCATGCTCCATGCGCTTGATCATCTGGGTGATGGTGGCGGGCTTGACGTGCAGTTTCCTGGCAAGCTCCGAGTGCGACAGCCCTTCCTGGCGGTCCAGCGTCTGCAATACAGGCGGCTGCCCGCGGTATACGCCAATTCGCTCCAGACGTTCTCGCGAGTTGGCATAGTGCAGCTTGCACACTTCGATCAGCAGGAGGTTGAGAGAGCCTGAATCCGATTCTTGAGGCATCGCGATATCCCTCCATGTGGGTGCCTGATAGTTGCTTAGTCACCATATATTTAGGCGACTAATCATACGCAAGATGCGTCTCCCTGTCAAATCTGCCCTCCGCTGTTGGTGTGTTCCCGGCAAGGTGTTGCCCAAACCAGCGGCTGAAAAACTGCAGTCTTGACAAAGGCCTCGGGATATGCTACAATAGTATTATCAGATGAGACAATGTATCACTAGATGAGACGACCTACTGCATTCGTGACGTGAGCTAAAGTGACCGCGGGTTCCCTTTGGGGCCTGGCGGTTTTTGAAGTGTTAGCCAGCGGAACCAAAACACCTCGCTTTCAAGATTTGAGTTATCGGGAGCTATCTGGGCGGTGCCAGCCAATCCAGAGTTTCTGAAGGAGGAGCAAGATGCCAGAGCAGTATGATCTAGTCAAAGCCGCGATGAAGATTATCCAAGATCGGCGCAGCATCCGCCAGTACGCGGAGGAGCCAGTATCAGAAGAGCATCTGGAGATGATCTTGGAGGCCGCGCGCCAGGCGCCGTCGGGCGAGAATGCCCAGCCCTGGCGCTTTGTTATTGTCAAAGATGAAGCCACGCGCAAGCAACTGGGTGCCATCGCCGGTGGGGGCAGCGGTCGCAGATTTACCGCTGAATTCGTCACCAAAAAGATGCAAGAGCGTTTTGTAAGCCTCGAAGACGAGGCGAAGAAAAAGGCGATCTTTGAGAAACTGACCTCGGGACGGGTTTCTGCCTTCCTCGCCGACGCCCCGGTCAGCATTGTCGTCTGCGGCAAAAAAGATGTGTGGGATGTTCCCTTTGACACCTCGGCTGCGATCGAGAACATGCTGCTGATGGTGACGGCGCTGGGCCTTGGTGCTTGTTGGGTGATTGCCCCATGCATCGACATTCGCGATGAAGAACGCTTGAAAGATCTTTTGGGCGTACCGGAGGGGGTAAAGGTGATCAGCATCATCGCCGTCGGTCATCCCACGCGCCCTCACCGCCCACGCCCGCGCCTGCCATTGAACGAGTTGGTCTTCAATGAAAAGTGGGACATCGCGTACTATGAGGAGGAAGCATGAGCAGCCAAGGAGTCTCTCTGGACTATGTGAACAGCATTGTATATGACCTCGAGAAGGCCTTCTGGGATGAACGCGGCAAAGGCGCACGCTTCCGGGTCACGACGGTAGGCCGGGACTATTTCCTGAGCAAGTGCCTGCCGCGGATAGAGTCGCGTGAGGTGGAGGCGATTATCGAAACCGTCGAGCAGGTCATGCGCGAGGAGGGAATCGTCGCCGGAATCTCCCACGACATAGATGGCCAGCTCCTGCGCCTCAAAGTGCAGGGATGCCTGCATGAGAAGGTGGAGCAGAGGCTCGTGGACAAGGGGGTGGAGCCCTTTACCTGTGTCCCCGCTAACCTGGTGGTGCTGGCGATTGAAGAGACGCTCGATCGACCAGTAGAGTTGGCCGAGATCAAGGTTGAGGATGGTACATGCCATCTGCTACTCGCGCTCTTTGAATCGCGACCGGTTTTCGACTGATCGGAGGCGACCATGAGCAAGCTCTCGACACTCACGGAGGCAGTCGCCTCGATCCCGGACGGGTCTCACGTCGCGCTGTCGGGGTTCGCCATCTCGCGATCCGCCATGGCTTTCGCCCACGAAGTCATCCGCCAGGGGATCACAGGGTTGACGGTTTCGCAGTGCGTCATCTCCATGGATGCCGACATACTGATTGGCGGGGGGGCAGCGACACGGATCGTCTCAGGAGGCGGCTCGCGAGGCCGTTTTGGCCAGCATCACTGTAGGAATCGGGGCATCGAGCAGGGCACGCTGGTCGCAGAGGAGTACAGCAGCCTCTCAATGGCTTTCCGCTACCTGGCTGGCTCTCTTGGCCTTCCGTTCATCCCCATCCGCTCCCTGCGCGGATCCGGTATCCTCGAGCGATTGCAGGAGGTAGCGCCGTCAGAGATCGCATACGTGGATGACCCCTTCACCGGGGACGATTGGCTTGTGCTGAAGCCACTTACGCCTGATGTCGCCGTTGTGCAGGTGCAGATGGCAGACGAGGAGGGGAATGCCTGGATCCTGGGCCCTCGCTGGGTCAACGAGGAGCAGGTGAAGGCGAGCGACCGAGCGATCGTCGTCACCGAGCGCATTGTGCCTACAGAAGTGATTCGCCGCGAAGCAGAACGGACCGTGATCCCGGGATTCAGGGTCTCTCACGTAGTGCATCTGCCTTTTGGTGCTCATCCCACCTCTGTATATCACGCGTATGATCACGATGAAGGCCATATCAGGCAGTATGCAAACGCCTCCAAGACACCAGAAGGGCTCCGCGAGTATCTGGACAAGTATGTATACGGAGCCAAAGACCATTGGGAGTACCTGGAACTGATCGGCGGCATGAAGCATCTGAACCAACTGGTAGCCGATCCGCTCCTGGGGTACTAACTCGTGAGGAGAGGGACTATGACAGCCAATCTTGAGTACACGCCCTTTGAGTTGATGGCGGTGGCAGGCGCTCGCGAGTTGAAAGACGGCGAAATCGTGGGGGTGGGGCTTGGCCTGCCGGTGATCGCATCATTCCTCGCCAAGCGCACCCATGCGCCGCACCTCACATTGCTCTTTGAGCTGGGCGTGATCGATGCAGAGCCGATTCACACGGCGGTTGGCCTCGCCGATCCGAGGATCTGGTATCGGGCCAAGATCCTGAGCGATTTCGTGGACATGCTGGGGACGGTACTGCACAAGGGCTTGGTCGACGTGGGGTTCCTGGGGGGCCTGGAGATCGATGCGTACGGCAACTTGAATACGACGCTGCTGGGTGACCCCAAGGGCAAGTTTCGCCACTTCACCGGCAGCGGCGGCGGTAATGACATCGCCTCGAGTGCTCGCCGCACGATCATCATCATTCGCCACGAAGCGCGCAAGCTCAACGAGGCCGTGTCCTTTGTGACAAGCCCTGGGTATATACGAGGGGGTGGGGATCGTGAGGCCGCCCGGCTTCGCGGAGGACCGAGCCGTGTGATCACCGACAAGGCGATCTTTGACTTTGAGCCCGAAAGCAAGCGCATGAGGTTGATCTCCATCCACCCGGGCATAACACAGGAGGATGTTCTGGCGAACATGAACTTCCAACCTATTGTGCCCGACAATGTTCCCACCACAGCACTGCCCACTGCGGAGCAGATCCGGTTGATCCGCGAAGAGATCGATCCGAATGGGATGTATGCCGGCTAGCCATCTGGCGGCAAGTACACTAGCGAGAAGGAAACCATGCCATATTTCGTGACCGACGAGTGCATCCTGTGCGGGGCGTGTGTAGCGGGCTGCCCCAGCGACGCGATTGAGGAAGGCGAGACACAGTGCCGGATCATGGTAGAGCTCTGCATCGAGTGTGGGACGTGCGAGCAGAACTGCCCATCCGGCGCCATCATCTGGGTGGAAGCAGAGGAATAGACCTGTCAGCCTGGTTGCACGGTCAGAACGCCAACCCATGACAGCGGCGAGGCCAGCGCCAGGCCAGAACCAGGAGGAGAAAGATGCCTCTCTTGGAAGTGGAAGGACTTACCAAGTCCTTTGGGGGCTTGATGGCAGTCCACGACTTGGACTTCAAGGTCGAGGAAGGTGAGATCATTGGGCTCATTGGCCCCAATGGTTCGGGGAAAACGACCACGTTGAACCTGCTCACCGGATTCCTGAAACCCGATTCCGGCACCATCACCTTCAGGGACAAAAATGTGACCGGCCTTCCACGCCATCGGATGGGCCCCACAGGGATGGCCAGAACCTTCCAGTTAACAAAGACCTTCTTTGATTTCACTGCCCTCCAGAATGTGATGGTCGGCAGGGTGTACGGTCAGGAGCCAGCCAAGAACCTGAAGATAGCTGCCGACGAATCCAGGCAGATCCTGGACCGGGTGGGCCTTGGGGACAAGGCGGAGATCTTGGCCAAAGACCTCACCCTCATGCAACGAAAAATGCTCGAACTGGCCAGATCGCTGGCGACAAGGCCCCAGTTGCTTCTATTGGATGAGCTGATGGCCGGCCTGAACCCAGGCGAGGTCGAAGAGGCTTGCCAGTTGATCCTGCAAATCAGGGACTCCAATATCACCATCATGGTAGTGGAGCACATCGTGCAGGCGATCAGCGCGCTATCCGATCGGATCATCGTGCTCAATATGGGAGAAAAGATAGCGGAAGCCTCTCCCGCCGAGATCATCAGCGACCCTCACGTCATAGAAGTCTATCTGGGGAAAGCCTATGCTTGAAATCGAGGGAGTCGATGCCTATTACAAGGACCTTCAAGCTCTTTGGGGAGTGTCCATGCAGGTCAACGAGGGAGAACTTGTCGCCCTCGTGGGCCCCAATGGGGCGGGCAAGACCACTACTCTGCGAGCGATCAGTGGATTGCTCAAACCCGCTGAGGGGAATATCCGCTTCGATGGCAAATCGCTGGGCAAGGAATCGCCCAACAAGATCGTGGAACTGGGCATCTGCCAGGTTCCCGAAGGAGGCAGAGTCTTCACGAGCATGAGTGTCCTGGAGAACCTGGAACTGGGCGCTTACGTTGCCCAGGCCAGAAGGGAAAAGGACCAGAGCCTGAAGTGGGTATTTGAGATCTTTCCGCGGCTCGAGGAGCGGCAGGACCAGCGGGCAGGAACCTTGAGCGGTGGGGAGCGGCAGATGCTGGCCATCGGCAGGGCGCTGATGTCCAAACCCCGACTGCTGTTGCTGGACGAGCCATCGTTTGGCCTGGCGCCTTTGCTGGTCGAACACATCTTTGAGATGATCAGCGAGATCAACCGGCAGGGGGTGACCGTCCTGTTGGTGGAGCAGAATGTGCGTGCTGCTTTGGAGCTGACGCAGAGGGCCTACGTGATCGAGAATGGTCGGATTGTGGGACAGGGCACCGGCGAGGATCTCTTATCCTTCGAGTCGGTGAGAAGCGCCTACCTGGGATAGGGGCGCTCGAAAGCGAGGATTCCATGTCTTTGGCTGTGAGTCAGGAGCTGGTGTATGGCGTGCTGCAGGGAGCTCTGTATGCATTAGCGGCAGTCGGCCTTTCCCTGGTCTTTGGGGTGACCAAGTTCCTCAACGTAGCCCACGGCGAGCTCTTGATGTTTGGCGGCTACGCTAGCTTCTGGCTCTTTATCCAGCTGGGTTTGGATCCCTTTGCGAGTATACCCCTGTCCATGATCTTTTTGCTCTTGATCGGGTTGGTTCTGTACAAACTCTTGTTCTCCCGCATGGTAAAGCTCCCCACAGAGGACAAGATCAGGAACACCCTCCTGATCGGGTTCGGGGTGGGCCTGATCCTGCAGAACGTGGCCCTACAGCTTTGGAGCGCCGACGAGAGAACCATTACGACCGCCTACTCGGGCACGGCGTTCACCGTCCTGGAGGTCCGCTTCCCCATAGTACGTGTCGCTGGTCTGGTGTTTGCCTTCGTCGCATTGCTGGCCCTGCACCTGTTCCTGCGCAAGACCTATACGGGCAAGGCCATTCGGGCTACGGTAGAAGACTGGGAGGCAGCCACCCTGATGGGCATCAACGTGCACAGGGTCTATCTCCTGGCGTTCGTGATGGGCGCTGCTCTGGCTGGCGCGGCAGGAACTCTGGTGGCCGTGGGCAAGTCCATCGAGCCGTCTATGGGGATGCACTGGACGCTAAAGGGCCTGATCGTGATGGTCTTGGGGGGCGTCGGGAGCATCACGGGGACCCTTGTCGGGGGCCTCCTCCTGGGGGTTGCCGAGTCGGCCACCGCTATCTGGATCAGCGGCAACTACCGAGAGGTCGTCGGCTTGGTCCTCTTCATCCTGATTCTACTCCTTAGACCCCAGGGGCTACTAGGCTCAAAAGAGAGTTAGTCAATGACTGCAAAGAAAGCCAGCTCTATCGTCCTTCTCGTCGCCGGTGTGGTGGCGCTTGCATTTGCCCCCACGGTGATAAAGTCAGACAGCATCATCAAGCTAATGATCTCGGCCTTTATCTTTATCATGCTTTCCTCGAGCTGGAACATCCTGGGAGGCTACACCGGGCAGGTCAACCTGGGACATGCTGCTTTCTTTGGCCTGGGAGCCCTGGCAACTCGCCTGCTGTACACCGAAGGTTTCCCTCTCTTTCCCGCCCTTCTGGCGGGGGGCGTCGTGGCTGTGGCCTTTGCCATTCTCATTGGCATTCCCGCCTTCAGGCTCAGGCTCAGAGGGGACTACTTTACGATCGGCACGCTGGCGCTGGCGCAGATACTCTACGTCACTGTCGGGAACGTGCTCCCCAAGATCACGTATCTTCCCCTTGAGGACGTCCAAAACTACGATCTCGACCTTCGCTATTACATCATCTTGGCCCTGGCCCTCTTTACCGTAGGGGTAGCCTACATGCTGGTCAAGTCACGGCTGGGTCTGGGCATGACGGCCGTCCGAGAGAATGAGGATGCTGCGGAATCGCTGGGCGTCAATGCTTTCAGCCACAAGCTGCTGGCCCTGGCGTTCAGCGCCTTCCTGGGCGGTCTGGCCGGAGGGGCCTACGCGTACGATCAAACTAGCTACTATTTCAATGACACGTTCAAACCTCTGTGGAGCTTGGACCCAGTGACGATGACCTTCGTCGGCGGCAGGGGCACCATTATCGGCCCCATCATAGGAGCGGTCTTTTTCGTCGGGCTCCGAAAGTGGTTGGTGCTAAACGTGGGGGAGTACCATCTGATCGTGTTTGGTACCTTGTTTGTTTTGGTGGTCCTCTTTCTGCCCGGCGGACTTGTCGAGGCCTGGGAGAAGATCCAGCGGGCGCTTGCACGCTGGGCAAGGCGCAACCAATCGGCGCTGCCTCTCCAGGAGACAGAGAATTGACTCACAGGGCGGCCGGTTGCCCGGTCGACGGCGAAAGGAGGGAGCTTATGGTCTGATGCGTCGGTCGATATCTGTGGTCGGAGTTCAAGTCTGCCAAACTACAAGGAGGATGGCGATGCGTACGAAACTGACGATTGTGATCGTGGTCATGCTCTTGATGAGCACATTGGTGTCCGCGTGTGGCACTACGCCGACACCGGTACCAGGGGAAGCCACCAAGGCGCCTGGGCAAACGCAGGCACCCGAAACCGGGGAGGAGGCACCGCCACCGGCACCGGAGTTCATCGAGATCGGTGGTTCGCTTCCCTTGACGGGGAAATACGGCTCCCTTGGGGGGCAGGTCAATCCGGGATACGAATACGCGGTGGCCGACATCAACGCTGCAGGAGGGGTGTACGTCAAAGAGTATGACAAGCAGATACCCCTAAAGCTCACCATATTGGACGACGAATCCGACCCCACCAAGTCAGTGAGCCTACTGGAGACCCTGTTCTCCGACCAGCAAGTGGTGGCCTACCTGGGCACCGCCGGCAGCGACATGCACGCCGCGAACGCAGGCATCGCGGAAAAGAACAAAGTCCCCTACCTCGGCGTGGCCTTTGCCCTCAACTCGATTCACCAGCAGGGCTACAAGTACCTGTTCTCGCCCTTCTTCAAGTCACCCGACGTGGCCGAGAATGTATTCGTGATGCTCAACGAATTGATCCCCGAGGGCGAGAGGCCGACCAAGGTGGCCATCTTCCAGGAGACCACCGACTGGGGCATCGAGCTGGGAGACCTGTGGGCGGAAAACGCCCCCAAGTACGGGTATGAGATCGTGGTCCGCGAGGAGTATGCCCCCGGGGCAGGGGAGTTCTCGAACCTGATCCTCGAGGCCAGGGACGCGGGTGCGGAGACGCTTCTGGCCTTGCCGAATCCGCCAGACGGGGTGGCGCTGGCCAAACAGATGAGTGAGCTCGGCTGGGCTCCCAAGTTCACTCTGCTCATCAGGGCGCCGGATGG
>JBFFCR010000020.1:0-18674 GCA_041559855.1 Anaerolineae bacterium
CCTTCTCCAGTTCCTGGGCCGGCTCACGCCGCAGCGCAACCTGCAGGACCTTCAGCACCGCCTGGAGGTGGCAGGCCGGCCCTATGGCTGGACTGTACTCAGCTTCTTGGGGCTGCGGCTATTGTCTGCCCTGCTCCTTGCCGCGCTGATCATGATTCTGACCCTCTTTGCCAAGGATCTGACTGTGGGCAGGCGTCTGTTATTGAGTGCTGCCTTTGGGGCACTGGGGTATTTCCTCCCCGTTCTGTGGCTGAACTGGTACACCCGCCGTCGCCAGTCAGCGCTGTCACGCGCCTTGCCGGACGGGCTGGACATGCTCAACATCTGTGTTGGGGCGGGGCTCGCCTTTGATGCAGCCCTCAGCCGGGTTGGCGAACAGTGGCATACGCCGCTTTCGGAGGAGTTCAACCGTGTCGTGGCCGAGATCCGGTTGGGCAAGACCCGGCGCCAGGCCCTGCTGGACCTTTCCCGGCGCACGCAGGTGACCGAGATCGAGAACTTTGTGGCCACCATTGTGCAAGCTGACCAACTCGGCGTGAGTATTGCCAAAGTGCTGCGCACCCAGGCGGAGCAGATGCGCATCTTTCGCCGGCAGAGGGCCGAAGAGCAGGCCCGCCAGGCCACCATCAAGCTCCTGTTTCCTCTTGTCTTCATGATCTTCCCTTCCATGCTGGCGGTGCTGCTTGGCCCGGCCATTCCGCAGATCATGGAGGCGTTTGGCTCGCTCTAGTGCGAATGACTTAGACTAGATGATCCCAGTGAGAAAGTGGCAGAAATGAAAGACGAAACCGACAACGCCATACCCTTCGAACGGCATCCCCTCTACCAGGAGGCTATGCAGCAGATCGTTGCTGGCGACGAGCAAGGCGCCTTGGACACGCTGCGGCGCCTCATCGAGCGTTATCCCAAGGAGCAGGCCCTTCAGGACTTGGTAGTGAGGATCCAGCTACGGTCGACATTCGGGGGTGGAGACTATATCCCCGTGGACCACAGCCAGGGGACGCCCATCCTGCGTACCGTGGTCATGGTCATGTTGGCCGTCACCACGGTTCTGGTAGTTGCGACAGGGCTCATTGCTCTGTACAACAATTACCTCTTGCCCAAGTGGAATGCCGAGGCCCGAGCAAGTGATGTCCAATCTCAGTGGGACAAGTTCACCAGTCGGATGGAAGCTGGGGATATCAACGGAGCTCAGGGCGCTCTGGAGGAACTGGCGACCCTCACGCCGGGGGACGCAAGTGTCCAGGAGTCACTCCGGCTGATCGCTCATCTCAAGCAGTGCTCTGACATGTATCATGATGCCCTCGACAACCGCAACGCCGGCAACCTGCAACTCGCTCTAGATCTCCTGTATCAGATCTCGCCAGACTGCGACCAATACCTGGACGCGCAGCGAGAGAAAGAGGATCTGGAACAGCTCAACACGGTGGAGACTGCCTGGATGCAGGCTCAGAATCTTCTGGAGGCTCAGGATTGGCAGGGAGCGGCAACCATTCTGACCTGGATCCGCCAGGAGGATCAGGAGTTCCAAGGGGACCAGGTTGAGAATCTCCTCGTTGACTGTCACAGGCGGATCGCTGTTCAGTTGCTTGCTGAGGCGAAGGGCGACGTCGCGATGGTGCGCGAAGCCGCGACTCACCTGAAAGAGGCCCTCACGATCAAGCCCGGCGATCAGAACATGGCCGACGAGTACCGCCTGGCGCTTGGATACGTGCTTGGCTCTGAGGCCTACGATCGTGGCGATTGGATTGGCGCCGCCGCCCGTTGGGAGCCGCTCTACCAAATGCGGCATGACTACCAGAATGGCGTCCTGAGGCAGAGGCTGTGCGACATCTATCCGCACGCCGCTGCGGACCTGGTTTCCGACGCCAGTGGCTCGGTGAGATTGCTCACGCTGGCCGTCGACTACTATGATCAGGCGTTGACGTGTGATCCTGGTAACGAGTCGTTCCAACAGGAGCGCATGCTTGCCGTTGAGTACTTGGCCGGCAACGAAGCCCATCTCGGGATGGACTATGATCTGGCCATCGCTCACTGGGGACCCATACATGTGCTGCGCCCTGACTATCAGAACAACGTTCTAGAGGAAAAGCTGCGCGAGGCCTGTACCCTGAGCTTGGCGCCTGACGCCGAGTACTGCGCTCCCTGAATGGCCATGGCAGTAGTTGAGCCGGTTCACGTTTGCACAGAGCTCGATTATCCAGTTGGGAGGGAAGAATGAACAGGAGCAGCCTTCGAAGACGCACCATCAATCTGGTGGGGATGATCGCCCTGATGAGCTTGCTGGGCGTCTTCGCCGTCGTGTTTCCCTTGAAGGTTGCCAGCCAGGATGAGCCCACGCCGCGTCCCACCCCCACCATCGCGCCGTACATCGAGCTGGAGCCCCTCCAGGCCGTTGGCGAAGAAGCGGTCGACATCATCGTCAGGGGCTACCTGTGGCCCGTTGCTGACCCGCCTGAGGAGGTGAACCTCTATTGGGACGATCAGGTGCACTCGTTGGAGGGCCCTGTCGCCATCGACAGCAGCGGCGAGTTCGAGACCACGGTGCTCGTCCCCGGCCCGTGGGCCACGCCCGGCATACACCAGGTGATTGCAGCTCTCATCGGTACCACCTACACAACGTTTGCCGAGATAAACCTGGTGGTACCCACACCGACTTTTACGCCGACAGCCTCCACCACACCCACGCCCACCGGCTCGCCTACCCCCACGGTCTCACCCACCACCACCGGGACAGTCTCGCCGACGCCTACCTTGCGCCCGGTGACTCCGGTGGTAACTGGTTATCCGGTCCCGCCCCCGGTGTACCCTACCAGCCCACCCATCTACTATCCCACCATCGCCGTGACTCGTCTTCCGCTCCCCACCAATACACCCAGGCCGCTGCCCACCCAGGTGCCACCTACGAGCACGCCGGTGCCGACCGACACGCCCACAGTCACGCCTTCGCCGACCCCCACCGACACGCCCACGGTCACGCCTTCGCCCACGGCTACTGACACGCCCACGATCACTCCATCGCCAACGCCCACCGACACCGCTGTCCCGACCTCTACGCCGACACGCACGTCCGTGGCTGCAGCGCCTGACACCTCCGGGCCTTCAGAGGACGCGGGCCTGCCTGCCGCTGGCGAGAGCTGGGAATCGACCTTCTTCCAGGGGTTCATCGCAGCCGTCCTGCTGGTCGTGCTGCTTACGGCGTTCATCATCGTTGTCCTGGTGATCCTTCTGGTCGTCTGGCGCATCATGCGCATGCGCCGCCTCGCGGGGAGGATCTAACAGAGTCGTCACGACGCCTACGGGTATAAGGAGAATCACGCCGGCGCGGATCGCCTTCGAGATCCGCGCCGGTTTCCGTTAGCCGTCGGTCCCTGTTCTGTCCAGCCCGCGCCTCTCCCGTCAAACACTTGCCATTTCCCCCCAGTTCGGCTACAATCAGCCCGAAAGGGGTTGCGTATGCCTCACGAGACCGTTCTGGTTATCGATGACGAGCCGGCCATCGTCCAGGTCATTCGCGATAGGTTGCTGAGGGAGGGCTTTGAGGTGCGCGCTGCTGGAAGCGCCCAGGAAGCGATGGCAGCTGCAGGTCTTCCCCTGGACCTGATCATTCTTGATCTCATGTTGCCCGACCTCGACGGCTTTGAACTGCTCCGGCGCCTGCGCCAACAGGGTGTCGATCTACCCGTCATCATCCTTACTGCCCGCGATGATGACGTAGATGTGGTCGTTGGGCTGGAGTTGGGAGCCGATGACTATGTGGTCAAGCCCTTCAACCCGCGGGAACTTGTGGCCAGGGTCCGGGCTGTTCTCCGGCGCCGCGCAGAGGTCCTCGCGCTTGCAGCCCGTGTGGCATCCCTGGAGGCCCAACTCCCTGAGACGCGTGACCGGAGCGCGCCCGTAGGGGATGTGCCACCCGCCGGCCTCCACTTTGATGCGCCGGCGCGGCGAGCATGGTTCGCCGGCCAGCTCCTCGATCTCCGCCCCCGTGAGTACGACTTGCTCCATTGCCTCGCCCAGCATAGTGGGCAGGTATTGAGCCGCGATACCCTGCTGCAGCGAGTGTGGGGCGTCGCCGAGTATATTGACGACCGAACTGTGGATGTGCACGTGCATCGCCTTCGCCACAAGCTGGCCGAGATCGACCCGGATGCCGACCCCATACAGACCGAGCGAGGCATCGGTTACCGCCTGGAACTATGAGCTGCTTTCCCTCCCCTCGCAGCAACCTGGCGGCGCGACTGGCTCTGGCATTTGGCCTGCTAAGCCTGATCGTGGTCGTCACTATGGGGCTGGGCATTCACCTACTGACCGAACGCTACCTGCAAAGCCGAGCCGAGACCGATCTGGCGGGCCTGGCTGACTTTTACGCCGTATACACCGCCTCGACTGCCCCTGATGAGACCCGTCTCGCGGCTCTGTCCCCCCAGATCGCCAGCTTTTTTGCTCCGCAGGCCGGTTACGTCGTCCGCATCTTCAATGCCCGCAACGGCGCCCTGCTGGCCTCTACCCGTGACATCGGCCCCTTACCCAGCCAGGTCGCCCTGGGGGAGTTGGGCCATCGCCGCCCCTCACTTTTTCTCGCTGCCAGCCAGGATCAACCTGGGCGGATCTATGCGGCCAGGCCTGTAACTGGCGCCGATGGACAGATCATGGCCGTTGTCGAGGTATCTCGCGATGTGAGCGCGGCCGAGTCCTTTCTGAGCGCGCTGCGCCTGGTACTGGTCGGATCGGGAGCACTGGCCTTGCTCGCTGCCTTGTTGCTTAGCCTGATTCTCGCCCGGCAGATCGCCCGGCCCCTGCGGCAGATGGAATCGGCTACCCGGGCCGTTGCTGCGGGTGACCTGGACCGTCGTCTGCCCATCACCTCGCATGACGAGGTCGGCCGTCTGGCTGCCAGCATCAACCAGATGGCAGGAGATCTCGCCCGCCTGGAAGCGGCCCGCCGCGAGTTCATCGCCAAGATCTCCCACGATCTTCGCACGCCGCTTACCGCCATCAAGGGATCGATCGTAAATCTGCAAGATACCGCGGCTGTCGAGATGCAACCCGCCCTCGAGACTATGGACCAGCAGACCGACAGGCTCATCCGCCTCGTGAACGATCTGCTGACCCTCTCGCGGTTACAACGGGGGGAGCTGCGAATGCACCCTGCGTCCACCGATCTTGCTGCCGTGGCCCGGTCGGCGGCATCGGTAGTGAGCGCCAAGGCTGCACGGCTCGGTGTCACTCTGGATCTGGACCTCGCGCCCCATCTCCCACCGGTTTCTGGCGATGCCGGTCGCCTCGAGCAGGTCGCCGTCAACCTGCTGGATAACGCCATCAAGTTTGCTCCTGCTGGCAGCACGGTGCGGATGTATCTCGACGAGGATGGTGGTCGGCTCATCCTGCGCGTCCTCGATGATGGGCGGGGACCGACCGATGAGGATGCGGCACGTTGCTTTGAGCCCTACTATCGCGGAAGCGGAGGGGGCGCCGGCCTGGGGCTGAGCATCGCCCGTGAGATCGTTGAGGCCCACGGCGGCCAGATCTGGCTCCTCGCCCGACCGGAGGGTGGCGCTGAGGCCGGCTTTAGCCTTCCCTGTGGGTTGATGATGTAGGGGGCAGCATGCAGCGCCTCGTGGGGCGGGCGAGGGAGCGGCGCGTTCGATCTCGCACGGTAACACTTTGTTAACAATCCTGTCACGCCGGGGCAATATCCTTGTGCTATACTGATGGCATGGAGAGGTGTCTTAGCCCGCCATGCACCGCATGTACGGCACAAGAGGAAAGAGGGAGGATGACCATGAATACAAGGAAGTGGACTATCTGGACTCTATTGCTGGCCCTGGCCTTGGTATTGACTGGGTGTGGCAAAGAGCTCACTGCGGAAGAGATCGTCGCCAAGATGCAGGAGACAGCCGAAGGCACACAGGATGCCCATGCCATCGTCGTAGCCGACGTCAACCTCCAGGGCATCGACCTGACCGTGACGGCCGAGCTATGGGAGCAGGCGCCCAACAAGGTCCGTGCTGAGATCCTAGAGTCCTCGGAGGCCAGCCTGGTGGGGACCATGCTGGTGCACGACGGCGAGAATGGCTGGTTCTATGAGCCGGCGCGCAACGTAGTCACTGTGGGCACTATCGAAGACCTGGACACGCCGCTGCCCGAGCAGGTCCTGGTCGGGCTGCAAGAAGTTATCCAGCAGGTGCTCAATGCGACCGACGTCGAGCTGGTTGGCGAGGAGACCATCGCCGGTCGGGAGACCTACAAGCTCGAAGCCAATCCCCGGGAAGATGCTGCCGAGCAGTTCCTGCCCGGCAATGGGACGGCCACCATCTGGGTGGACAAGGAGCAATGGATCGTCCTCAGGGCTACCTATCAGGCCAGCGCCTTTGGGCAGGGCGGCCTTGAGGTCCAGAGCTTTGAGCTGAACCCCGGCCTGTCCGCTGATCTCTTTACCTTCACTGTCCCCGAGGGGGCCACCGTATTTGACAGCCAGGCGGAAGAACCGGTGCCGCTAACGCTTAAAGAGGCCAAGGCGCAGGCCGAGTTTCCACTGTTGGTGCCAGACTACGTGCCCGCGGGGGCGACCCTGATCGAGGTGTTCAGGTCCGGCCAATCGTTTGTGCTACGCTACAACCACTCGCCAGATGTGGCCTTCACCGTCTTCCAGGGGCCAGACGAGGCGGGGCCGCCCGCGCTGGGCCAGACACAGGACATCACCGTCCGGGGATACGACGCCACAGCCATCACCGACGAGGCGGGGGGGAACACCTTTCTGTACTGGACGGAGAATGACGTGACGGTAGTTGTCGCCGGGCGTATCAGCCTGGAGGAGGCGTTACGGGTGGCCGATTCCCTCCAATAGTTGATCTCGCGCTGGGGTGGCGCCTGCCACCTCAGCGCACTACTAGCCAAAACTGGAGCTGGACTTGTGGTTGCGTCGATGCTCTTCCTATTGTTCTGCTTTCTGGACTGGATGCTCTTGAGCATACTCCCTCGTCTGGAGCTCTCGTTCGCGCCCGACTTTGCCGTGCCCTTGGTCGCCAGCATTCTGGTGCGCTCGGCCGCTTTTGCCGGGCTTTCAGGCGCCATTCTGATTGCTCGCCGCAGGCGGCAGACGAACGACGAGGGCAGGCGCTTCCGGCCCACACTGCTGCTTTTCCTGTGCATCAACCTGGGCTTCAGCGCAGTACAGGTAGATGCCTACGTTGTGGAGCCGCTGCTCGTAGAGACGACCGAACTTGCGCTGCACTTCGATCAAATGGACCCTTCCAGGCCACCGGTCCGGCTGGTACACCTGACCGATCTGCACATGGAACGATTCGGTCCTCGCGAGGCGCAGGTCATTGAAAAGGTGAATGCCTTGCATCCTGATCTCATCGTGCTCACGGGCGACTACCTCAACCTATCCTATCTTGGAGATCTGGTTGCCGCTGAGCACTTTCGAAGCGTACTTGCCCAACTCGAGGCGCCCTATGGCATCTATGCCGTGCGCGGAACTGTCGAGCCGGTGCCCGAGGCAATGGCCTGGCTATTCCAAGACTCGGGCGTGGTATGGCTGGAGCAGGAGAGCGTCTCCATCGATGTGCGCGGGCAGTTGCTCAATCTGGTTGGCGTGGCCTGCAGCCACGATCAGGAGCGGGATGCCGAGCGCCTGCGCCAGGCTCTTTACGACACGCCGGAGACCGGCCCAAACGTACTGCTCTACCACTCGCCCGACCTGATTTTGGAAGCATCCGAGCACGACGTGGACCTGGTCCTCGCCGGTCACACACACGGCGGACAGATTCGCCTGCCGCTATTGGGCGCCGTCGTGACCAATTCCGCCTACGGCCGCCGCTATGCATCAGGGCTCTTCCAGGAGGATGGCACGACCATGGTTGTAAGCCGCGGGCTGGGCTTCGAGGGCGGTTCGGCGCCCCGGGCTCGCTTCCTTTGTCGTCCAGAGATTGTTAGCATCGAACTGGCAGCAGGGGCTCCTATACCCGTGGGGCCCGAATGAGGAGGATGATTCGGTGAACGAACTGGCGCCGCTCGCCATACGGGCAGTCAACCTCACCCGTACCTTCGAGGTAGGAGAGACCACTGTCGAAGCGCTGCGCAGCATTGACCTGGAGATCGGTAAAGGGCAGTTCGTGGCTCTGGTCGGCCCATCGGGCTCGGGCAAGTCCACCCTGCTCAACCTGGTCGGCGGTCTCGATCGGCCCACCGATGGAGAGCTCTGGGTCGACGGCGAGGAGCTCAGCGCGGGCAAGGAGAAGGCCCTCACCGAGCACCGTCGCCGCCGTGTGGGGTTTGTTTTTCAGAGCTTTAACCTGCTGCCGCGTCTCACCGCGGTGGAGAACGTCGCGCTGCCCCTGGTCTTTATCGGCGTCGCCGAACGGGAGCGGATCGAGCGTGCGGGGGAACTGCTGGCCCAGGTAGGCCTTTCAGATCGTCTGGATCACCGGCCAACCCAGCTTTCGGGCGGCGAGCAACAGCGCGTGGCCATTGCCCGCGCCCTGGTCAATCGTCCAGCCATCATCCTCGCCGACGAGCCGACCGGCAACATCGATACCGCCACGGGCGCCGAGATAATGGCTCTCTTGCGTTCCCTCAACCGTGAACAGGGTGTCACTCTCCTCCTTGTCACCCACGATCCCGAAGCCGCCAGCTTTGCCGACCGCGTCATCCAACTGCGGGATGGGCAGATCATCGGACAGGAGGTGACGCTATGAGACCCAGCGACCTCCTGAGAGGCGCCCTCGGCAACCTCACTCGCCACAAGGTCCGCACTGCGCTCACCACCGTCGGCGTCGTCGTTGGCATCCTGACCATCGTCACCATGGTTTCCCTGGGCATCGGCGTGCAGCGCGAGATGAGCGATGCCTTTGGCAGCGTGGGCCTCGAGACCGTGCGCCTCTATCCCGTGACCGGTGAAGTAAGCGCCTTTGATCCCCTGGGAGAGCCCGAGCGCACCAAGCTCCTCACGCCTGCGCTGGTGGACCAGATCCGGGTGCGCGATGACGTGCTCGAAATCACGCCGTTCCTGCGGCTCCCGAACGGCATCAACCTGACCCTGCGCCTGGATGGCAGCGAGGCAAAGGCCGCACCGTGGGGGCCGATTCCGGCAGTCATCACCGGTCCGTTTGAGATGCTACCCGAGACCTTGGCCGGGCTGGACGAGCCGCCCGAAGCGGGTGGTGGTGTCGTGGTCAGCGATGGCCTCTTGGAGGAATTGGGGATACCAGAAGATCAATTTGCTGGTCTGATCGGTCGGCAGGTCGAGGTGATCCTCTATGCGCCGCGCGGCGAGTCCCAGACCTTTCCCCTCCAGATCGCCGGGATCCAGGAGCGGCTCCAGGCCTCGGTGGCCCTTGCGTCCCCCGACCGGCTGGAAATGCTGCAATGGTGGTACAACGACCCAGAGTACCTGGCCCACCGCGGATACGACCAGGTTGTCATCCGGGCCTCCTCCCTGAACGATGCCGTCCATATCGTGGACTGGCTCAGCGCCCTGGGCTTTGAGGTCACATCCCTCAAGGCCATGCTCGACATGGCCAACAGGGGGACGATCATCCTGCAGACCATGCTGAGTTCGGTGGGGGTGCTCGCGCTCCTTGTCGCCAGCATCGGCATAGCCAACACCATGATCATGTCGGTCTACGAGCGCACCAAAGAGATCGGCGTCCTCAAGGCCGTGGGCGCAGCTCCAGGCCAGATCCGGGCGCTGTTCGTCATCGAATCCTCTCTGATCGGCCTGCTGGGCGGAATCGTGGGCACCATCATCGGCTGGCTGCTGGGCAAGGGGCTCAACTGGCTGGCGCTCAAGGTCCTGGAATGGCAGGATATCCCCATGGAGGGCACCTTCTTTGTCGTTTCCTGGTGGTTGGTCTTCGCCGCGCTAGCTTTCGGCACCCTCGTCGGACTGCTGGCTGGCCTCTATCCCGCCGCCCGCGCCGCCCGCCTCGCCCCCCTCGACGCGCTCCGCTATGAATAGAGGCATCCCTCTCCTGTGGGAGAGGTTGGGGTGACGGCAGGATCACGCTAGCCCGCGCAACCCGCTCCTGTGGGAGAGGGCAGGGTGAGGGCACTATCAAGCCCGCCCGCGCAACCCTCTCCTGTGGGAGAGGGCAGGGTGAGGGCAGAATTGCCTAACACGGCAGGGCATGGCTCACAGGGATAGCCCAAGGAATCCGCCTGGGCCGACCGAACTTGCGTTCCCGCGTAACATCTGGCATACTTCTTCCGGCGCAACTGCGCCGCATTCGCGCCAGGAGGGAAGCCATGACAGACAGCCAAACGCACAAGGGCGTCATCGCCATCCTGACCGGCGGGGGCGACGTGCCCGGGCTGAACCCGGCCATCCGCGCCGTCACCATCCGCGCCATCCGCGAGGGATACAAGGTGATCGGCATTCGCCGCGGCTGGGCGGGCGCCATCGGTATCGTCCGCGACAAGGATGCCGACAACAGCCGGAACTACCAGGTATTGAGCGAGGAGATCGTGAATAAGGCGGGGCGCACCGGCGGCACCTTCCTGCACACCTCCCGGACGCGTCCCAGCCATGTCCCGGCTGACATGGTCCCGGAGCACCTCCGAGAAACCTATCCTGGACAGGTGAACGACCTGACCCCCGAGGTGCTCAAAAACCTCGGGTACCTGGGCGTCGACTACTTGATCCCGATCGGTGGCGACGATACATTGAGCTACGCCGTGCGTCTCTACCAGGAGGGGGTCAGAGTGGTTGCCATCCCCAAGACGATGGACAACGACGTGCCTGGCACCGATTACTGCATAGGCTTTAGCACCGCCGTGACCCGCACCATCCAGATGGCCAACATCCTCCGCACCTCTGCCGGTTCTCACGAGCGCTTTTTGGTGATGGAGGTCTTTGGTCGCTACGCTGGGTTCACTGCCATGCTGCCTACCATGGCAGGCGCGGCCAACCGCTGCGTCATCCCCGAGTACGAGTTCGACATCGGGCACCTCACAAGGCTGCTTTCCGAAGACCGCCGCAAGAACCCCAGCCACTACTCCGTCGTCCTCGTCTCCGAGGGAGCCATGTTCACCGGCGGCGAGATGATCTTTGCCGATGCCGAAAAGGATGCCTACGGCCACGCCAAGCTGGGCGGCATCGGCGACCTGGTCGCGGTCAAGCTCAAGGAGCTCTCCCCCGAGTACAACAACGGGCAGCGCGTAAGCGTTATCAACCAGCGGCTCAGCTACATGGTGCGCGGCGGCGACCCTGATGCCATCGACTCTATCGTGCCCATGGCCTACGGCAACTTGGCCCTCGACCTGATCCTGCATGGGATCCACGGGCGGCTGGTCGTCCTGAGGAACGGGCGCTATGACAACATGCCCGTTGACGTGGTGGTGAGCTCCAAGAAGCTAATCGACGTGGAAAAGCACTACAACACCGACCGGCTGCGCCCCCAGTACAAGCGGTTTGCCATGCAGCCGCTGTTCATCCTTGCCGACGATTAGGCGAGGGCCCTTGCCGGACTGACTGCGGCGCTCGCTGAGCAGAAGCTCGGCAAAGTCATGCACCATCGAGCGGATCGGGTGGCAACTTCAAACGACTTGCTCGAGCGGCCTGGTCGCGGCACTCGTGTCTGCCTCCTTGCAGATAGAGCACTGACCGAAGAGATCGCATGGATTGGCGCTGACAAGTGTGCATGATACCTCGCGGTGAGACTGCCGTCAAACAATCTCGCGCCCAGCCCGGCATGGTGCCTAATCCTCGCTGCCCTCCTCCGCCACTGCCGGGCTGACCGCCTTCACCGCCTCCACGAACGCCTCGGGATCGTCGGGGGTGACCACGATCGTTTCACGGCCAAAGACCAGCACCACGGTATTGAACTCGTTTGTCGCGTAGGCCTTGTACGAGCCGAGTACCTCGTTGTAAAAGTGTCCCACAAAGCCAAAGAGCCCGCCAATACCCATAGTTCGCAGTGAGCCCAGCGTCGCACCCGGATTCACCTCGACCTTGATCAGTTCCGACAGGTCGAACTTGGTGGACCAGCCCAGGCGGTGGATCATCAGCTTGCCGTCCATCACACTGTAGCCGCGGATGGCAAAAGCGGCTGCCACCACAAGAATGCCCGCGACTACTGCCGAGCCCCAGCCGGCGGCAGCCACCGCAGCGACGATCAGCACTGCGGCAAAGATGCCGGTGGTCACTTTCAGCCTCGTACTCCACGGGGCGAAAAAGTGTTCGCGCATGGTGACGCTCCTCTAACCGTTTTCGTCTGGCAGTTCCACCATCTCGGGCGCGCACTCCATGGCCACAACCATCAACGTGATGTCGTCAACGCGCGCGGCGCCGTGCACAAAGCGGTGGACCTCTGCCAGCAATGCCTCGTGGATCTCCCGCGCTGAGCATCCTTGTGCTCTTTGCGCTACCTCCAGCAGATGCTCCTCGCCGAACATGCGCCCGCCCTCGTCTCGCGCCTCGGTGATCCCGTCGGTGTAGAGCACCAGTGCGTCCCCAGGTTTTAGCTGTCGGCTCTCCTGTTCATATTCTGCGCTCCCCAGCACGCCGAGTGCGATCCCGGTCCTGCGCAACTCCTCTGCCTTGTTCTGTTTCCGCCCATCCAGCAGAAGGGGCGGGTTGTGCCCGGCATTGCAGTAGGTCAGCGTGGCGGTGAGCGGATCGAGCACGCCATAAAACGCCGTCACGAATATGATCGCCTGTGAATCCTGGAGGATACGCTCGCTGGCTGCACTCATTACCCGCTGCGGTTGGGTGGGGTATTCGGCTGCAAAGGTGCGGATCAGGGTCTGGCTTAGCGCCATGTATAACGCTGCCCCCGCGCCCTTGTCAGCAACATCGGCTACGACGATGCCGAGGCGCCCTTCGGGCAGCGCGATAAAGTCGTAAAAGTCGCCCGAGGTTTCCCGCGCTGGCTCCAACGTCGTCAGGATTTCCCAGCCTGGCAGGAGCGGCACCTTTGCTGGCAGCAGCCCCTCCTGTACCCTGCCTGCGACAGCAAGCTCTTCCCTGGCTCGTTGCTGGTCCATCGCCAGGGCGTAGGTCTGTTCGCGCACAGCCTCGAGCCTCTTCTCTATGTCATGTACGTAGAAGGGGATATGGATCTCTGAGAATATCGTAGCTGCTTCGCGCAGCAGGGCGCGGGCTCTCTCCAGATCGGAGGGCTCTCCGCGGGCAGCATGGGCCGCGGCCCATGCCTGAAGGCTATGCGCCCACCACCAGCGCACGCCAAGCACCGCCGCGGTGCTGGCAGCCCGCTCGAAGGCGGCCAGTGTATCCTCCCACCTACTCTCCGCCCGGGCCACCATCGCCTCGGCCCAGGCCAGCCACAGCTCATCACAGGGGCTGGGTGGGGGGCTGGCGCACTCTCGGGCATCGGCGATGATTTGGCGGGCGCTCTCCAGATCGCCCTGTAGGGCGCGTGCCATGGCCAGCAGGCAACGCGCGCGCACGCTGGTCCAACCCGCCCGTAGGCTGACCTCGATGGCCTCTTCCAAGGCCCGCTCGGCTTCCTCCAGGGCGTCGCCCAGTGGTTCCCGGCTCTCCAGCCGCTGCGTAACCAATTCGAGCAGCGCATCTGCCAGCTCCACATCGGCCTCGCTGAGGTCCTCGAGGTTGTTTTGCTGTCGTGCGTCGAGCTGGGAGATGCGCAGGATCCGCACCGCCTCATCCAGCGCCCCGTGATAGCGCAACAGGCTTGCCTCATGGATGCGCAGGTGGCTGGTGACCGTCTCCGGATCGTCCACCTCGTTCTGCAGCCTCCGCAGATACGTGAGTGTGTCCTCTGCCTCGGAAAAGTCGCCCAGCAGCAGTGACAGATGGGTCACATTCCCCAAGGCCAAGATCTCGCCGGCCACGCTTCCTTGCAAGCGGCCCAACTCGGCTGCTCTGCGGTCGTGGTCGCGTGCGGTCCGGAAGTCGGCCTTTGTGCTGTGCAAGAGGTAAGCCAGGTTTGTGTGTGCCCGGGCCGCCTGGGCGGGCAGGTCATTTGTCTCGGCCAGCTCGACCGCACGCGTCAGTGCTTCCAGCGCCACGTCGGGCGCGTCGTCATGCAGCATCCCCAGCGTTGCCAGCGCATCAGCCTGCACATCTACAGCCCCGTGTTGCTCTGCCATGCGCAACGACTGCTGGCAGAGTTGCAGCGCCCTGTCGGGCATACCGTTGAAGAAATGAGCGCGAGCCGCCTCGTGATAGAGCCGTGCCAGTTCCGGCCCCTCCCGGGCGTCCACCACGGCGTCTAGCCCTTCCTGGCACAGTTTCAGGCTTTCCGAGACGTTACCGTACCAGGCGGCCCGCGCAGATCGGGCGTAAAGCAGGGCCAGCCCGTCAGTGTTTCCCTGTGCCCGGCACAGCTCGATCGCCTCTCGCCAAGCCTGGATCGCCTGCTCGAATCGGCTCTGCCGCGAATAGGACAGGCCCAGCCCGGACAGCAGATCCACCCGGTGGCGCCCTGATCCCGCCAAAGCCAGCGCCTGCCGATAGTGCTGTTCTGCTTCGAGATTGGCAAACGAGGCCAGTGCAGCGTTCCCTGCCTCAATGAGGTACCTGAGCGCCTGCTCTTGGTCACCGGCCTCCAAGAAGTGGTGGGCCAGCGTCGACGCTAGCTCGCTCTCAGCCACGTGCCCCTCATAGAGCGCTTCCAGCGCCGTGCCCACTGCCCGATGCCACTCGGCCCGCTCGCCCTTCAGCATCGAGCGATAGGTGGCGTCCCGCAACAGCTCGTGCCGGAAGCTGTATTCCAGATCCGGCTCGACCTGCGACAGGCGGATCAGTCCCGCCGCCTCCAGCCGGGCCAGACTTTCTCTGAGGGCCTTCATCTCCTATGTACCGCCATCAGCGTAAGGTCGTCAAATCGAGGGGCATCACCCGTGAACTGATGTACCGCACCCAGTACCGCATCTCGCAATTCCTGCGCGCCACACTCGCGGCATTCCTCCATTGCTGCCTGCAATCGCTCTTGCCCGAACTGCACCCCGTCGCGGGCCTGGGCGTCGGTCACTCCGTCGGTGTACAGTAGCAGCGAGTCGCCCGCCGCCAGGTGCGCATTGCCTCCCTCCCACGCCGAATCCTCGAGGATGCCCAAAGGAAGCCCCGTCCGGCCCAGGGCCTCGACGCTCTCCGCCGACAGCAGAAGGGGTGGGATATGTCCCGCGTTACAGTAGCGCAAGTCACCCCTCGACGGGTCCAGCACCCCGTAGAATAGGGTCACAAACATCCCGGTATGGGTCTCGTCCAGGATGCGCTGATTCACGCTACTCAGCACCAGTTCAGGATGGTCCGGGAACCGGCTGGCGTAGGTACGGATCAGGGTGCGGCTGAGTGCCATATACAGGGCCGCGCCCGCTCCCTTGTCGGCGACGTCAGCTACCAACAGCCCCAGTTGCCCACCCGGCAGCGGGATAAAATCATAGAAATCGCCCGACGTCTCGCGGGCCGGCTCCAATGTGGCTGCCAGTTCCCACCCATCCAGGACCGGCACCTCCTCGGGGAGCAGGCCGGTTTGGATCCTGCCAGCAACGGCAAGCTCGCGCGATACCTTGTCATGAGCCTGTAGCCTGGCGTGCATGTCGGCTCGCACCGATTCCATCTGTTCGTCGGTGTATTCCACAAAGGCTGTGGCGCCCATCTCTGCAAAAGCGCTCCGCGCCTCGCGCATGAGCGCCTGTGCCCTCTGCAAGTCGGCTGGCTCGCCTGTTTGGACGTGCAGCGCGGCCCACGTCAGCAACTCGCGGGCCCAATGCCAGCGCCTGCCCAGCCTGGCCCAGGCTCCGGCAATCACCTCGGTGGCGGCCCGGGCATCTGCCCAGCGACCCTCCGCCTGCGCCAGGTCCCGTGCCGCGATCTGCATGGAAAGCTCGGTCCAGGCAGTCGTGTGTCCGGTCGCTATCTCCTCCGCTTCGGCCAAGAAGCCACGGGCCTCTTCCAACTGACCTCTGAGGGCATAGACTGTGGCCAACTGGCACAACGCGCCCACCTGGTCCTTGCCACCCAGTGAGCCGACCTCGATCGATTCCCTCAGGAGTGCCTCGGCCTCGGCAAGGGCCGCCTCGCGGTCCTGTCCTTTCAGCGCTCCCAGGCCAACCAGTTCGATCTGTATGCCTGCCAGATGGTCGCAGGTACCCGCAACCATCTGTAGGTTGCCCCTTTGGCGGGCCTCGGGCAGCAGTTTCCTCAGCAACTGGAGGCCTTCCGACCACTGGCCCTTCATCGACAACAGCGCGGCCCTATTAGACTGGATCTCGAGCGACGCAGTGTCGGGATCTGGCAGAGCTGCCTGCAGCGCTTCCATCTCGGAGAGCTGGGCCTCGGCAGCGGCAAACTCGCCGAATGTCAGTGTGTAGCCCATGACGCTGATTCGGGACAGCAGCTCTTCCGAGATGTTGCCCGCCTTGTGAGAAAGCTCGGCGGCTCGGATGAATGTGTCGCGCGCCAGTTGCATGTCGCCCAACAGCACGCCGGTCATCACACCCAGGTTGTGATAGGCCCGGAACGCGATCTGTAGCAGATCCGCGCCCTCGGCCAGTTCCACTGCCTTGCGCAGGGCGGCGAGGGTCGTGTCGGCGTCCTGGTGGGGCAGAATGCCGATGGTAGTCAAGGTATCGGCTTGCACGTCAATGGCTCCCTGACGCTCCGCCATCTCTAGCGCCTCGTAACAGAGCGCGATGGCTTCCTGGTCATGTCCGTTGAAGAGATGGGCACGGGCTGCTTCGTGGATCAGGCGTGCCTGGTCCGCGCTCTCCGCTGCTCCGGCGACCTCCTCCAGGCCCACCTGGCACAGCCGCAGTCCCTCCGGGGTGTCATCCGCGTACCATGCCGCCCGCGCAGACCGAGCATACAACCGCGCCATGCCATCCTTGTCGTCGAGCGTACGGCAGATCTCAATCCCCTCGCGCCAAGTCTCAATCGCGTCGTTGTGCCGGCTCTGCCCATACAGCGCTTCACCCAGGCTGGAGAGCAGCAACACACGCTGCGCTAGCGAGCAGGGCAAAGCCAGCGCGCTGCGGAACAGGCTCTCCGCTTCCTGGTTGGCAAAGGATGCCAGTGCGCTATCCCCAGCCCGCGCGTAGTAATTCAGGGCGTGGTCCTCATCGCCGGCGCGCTGAAAGTGACGCGCCAGCGTAGCAGCCAGCTCGTCCAGGCGATCGGCATACAGCGTTTCGACAGCCTCTCCCACTGCTTGGTGCAACCGAGTCCGGTCTGTCGCCAACAGCGAGCCGTAGGCTGCGTCCTGCACGAGTGCATGCCGGAAAAGATACTCCAATTCCGGCTCGTACTGAACCAGACGGATCAGGCCCGCAGATTCCAGCGTGCTGAGCTGGCTTAGGACGCTGGTCATGCTCATGACTCCAGCCCCCTTTCTAGCACATACTCCAGCACTCGCAGCGGAAACTGGCGGCCGATGACCGCTGCCACACGGAGGATGTGTTTGGCCTCGTCAGGCAGCCGGTCGATGCGCGCCATCAACAACCCTTCCAGGTTGTCGGGGATCCTGATCCTGTCGATCTCGGCCCCAGCCCTCCATCCACCATCCCCGCGAATGATGGCTCCCCTGTCGATCAGCATGCGAATGATCTCCTCGACAAAGAAGGGGTTGCCCTCGGCCTTCTTCAGTATCAGGCTGCGCATCTCCTCGGGTAGCGCCTCTATCTCCAGCAGATTGGCCACCAGTTGCCGGCTGTCCTCCTCTGACAGAGCGCCCAGTGCGATCTCGGTGAGACTTCCTCCCATGGCCTCTCGCACGGCTGTCACCAGCCTCCAGCTTGGGGCATCACGCTCGGCGCGTGTGACCAGGCACAGCAGCATGGGCACAGCCGACACAATCGGCAGCAGTCGCACCAGCAACTCGGTCGAAGACGGGTCGGCCCAATGCAGATCCTCCAGCACGACCACCAGGGGCTGCCGGCTGGTTGCCGCTTGCAGCAGCTTGCGCAGCGCTGCCAGGTATTGGGTCTGAAGTGCCTGGGGATCCAGCGGTCTTACCCGTTCCAGTGCCCCGCCGTCCAGCTTGAGGAGGAGCAGGTGCCCCAGGTAGGGGTAGACCTCCAGCGCCTCGTCGCCAAATAGGTCATCGGTCAGCGCCATCAGCGCTGCCCGTGTCTCTGGCTCTTCGGCCATGTCCGGGACGCCAATCAGCGAGCGCAGCAGATCGATTAGCAGGTGGTAGGCCATCCCTTGCCCGTACGACAGACAGCGCCCCTCCACCCACAGCGGCGGCGGATCGTGATGATGGGGGTCTGCCTCCACGGCGGCCTTCCACTCGGCAATGAGCCGTGTCTTGCCCAGGCCTGGCTCACCTACCACCAGCGCGGCTCGACCCAATCCAGCCTGTACCGCCTCGCACAACTGAAGCAGTGCCTCCAGCTCTGCCTGCCGGCCTACCATTGGACTCTGTAGTCCCGCCAGGCCGCGCAGCCTGCCCGGCTCCGCCTTGGCTCCCTGCACCTCGTACGCCTGCACTGGCTTGTCGTGTCCCCTCACCTCGATCGGCCCCGCGCCTTGTGTCTCAAAGAGCGGCGCCACGAAACCATTTGTATGCTCCGAGATCAAGACCGACATCGGGCGGGCTGCCGTCTGCATCCGCGCCGCGAGGTTCACTGCGCCGCCCATGGGTGCATACTCGTACCGCAGATCGCTGCCTACCTGCCCAACCACCACCCGTCCCGTGTTCAGCCCGATCCGCACCGCAAACTCGACGCCGTATCGCTCGCGCACCAAC
>JBFFCR010000021.1:0-18537 GCA_041559855.1 Anaerolineae bacterium
ACTCGAGCGGACTGCCGCGAGGATCGGTGGTGGGCGCTCTGCTGGCGATCTGGGCCGAGGCACTGGCCGAGCTGGGTGACCTCGAGGAGGCAATAGATCTGGCGAACCAGAGTGTGACGCTGACCGAGCGTGGCATCGATCTGGCCATGCGCGGATGGAGCTACCTGTGCTCTTCCAGGATCTTTTTTTCCGCAGGTGACATGGTTGGCGCCGAGCGGATCTTTCATAGGGTGGAGGCTACAGCGCGAGACACCAACCTGCCTGGCTGGATCATCACCCAGGTTGCAGCCTGGCAGGCGCGCGTGTGGCTGGCGCAGGGTAGGCTGGACGCGGCGTCTGAGTGGGCAGTGCAGCGCGGGCTGGATACAGGTGAGGCCTCGGAAACGCCGCACGAACTGGACTTTGCCACTTTACTCGACTATGTGGTGCTGGTCCGCATTCTGATCACCGAAGGAAAACTGGATCACGCAAACAGGCTGCTGCCACGCTTGCTAGAAGCCGCGGAAGCGGGGGGACGCACCTCGAAATCAATCGAGATTCTGATGCTGCAGGCGTTAGCCTTTCAGGCCGGCGGCAACACGACCCAAGCGATGGAAGTGCTGGAGCGTGCGTTGACTCTCTCCGAGCCGCTAGGCTTTGCCGGTGTCTTTGTCGATGAAGGCCCGCCAATGGCGCGCCTGCTCTACGAAGCTGCTACTCGCGGGATCGCGCCAGATTACGTTCGACGGTTGCTGGCGGTATTCCCCGTTGCCGAACCGGAGCAACTTGAACGAACGAGTTCCCACATCCCTGAAACTGAATTGATTGAACCCCTGAGCGAACGCGAACTCGAGGTGCTAGAGCTCATTGCCGAAGGGCTGACCAACCGGGAGATTGCTTCCCGCCTCTTCCTCTCACTGAACACAGTCAAGGCCCACACCCGCAATGTCTATGGCAAACTCGGTGTCCATAGCCGCACACATGCAGTTGCCAAGGCAAAGGCTTTGGGGATTCTGCCACCCACCTAGATCCTGCCATCCCTCCCTGGACAGCACTGCAAGACTGGAGAACCTGGCGGGCCAGCCAACGATGGCCCGTTGTTTCGCTCCTCTCACGCCAAGCCCTTCGCTTCAAGCCCGTAGTTAACCCCTTGAATAGCACCTTCGGGTGATGACACTAATACCACCTTGAGGGTATGCTGAGGGTGTAAGACTTTCCCAGGACTAGTCATAGAGGAGATGCCGCGATGACCAACAACGAGAGGAGTCCAGAGAAGGGAACTCGTCGAGCTCTGCCGCTACTCGCTGCGGCGCTCATCATCCTGTCGATCTTGTCGCTCCTGGGGCTGGGCGGATGTAGTGATTCGAGCACTACTGAGGAACCAACAGCGGTTGACTACACCCCGCTGGCCGCGGATGACTGGGCGGTATCGACGCCTGCCGAGCAAGGGCTGGATCCGGCGCTGGTGACGGAGCTGTATGACGACGCGGCCGACCTGGAGCGGCTCTATGGCCTGCTGATCGTCAAGAATGGATACCTGGTCGCTGAAAAGTACTTTAACGAGGGGTCGGTGGAGCAAAAGGCCCGGATCCAGTCGGTAACAAAGAGCGTGGCCTCGGCCCTGGTCGGGATCGCCCTCGATCAGGGCTGCCTGACCAGCGTCGAGCAAAAGATGCTAGACTCCTTCCCGGAGGTTGCCGGGCAGATCACGGACCCGAGGAAGGAGCAGATCACCATCCGGCAAATGCTGCAGATGCGCGCTGGATATCCCTGGGAGGAGACCCATCCGGATCTCTGGGAAGGGCTCATGTCGGGTCACTATCCGCGACTCTTAGAGGAATTCCCGCTCACCGCCGATCCGGGCACCGAGTTCCAGTACAGCAACCTGACCTCCAACTGGCTGGGAATCATCGTCGACCGGGCGTGCGGCATGCATCTCAAGCCCTACGCTGAGGAGCATCTCTTCTCGCCTCTGGGAATGGAGGCGGGCGAGTGGGGCACCGACTGGGATGGCCACAACAACGGCTGCGGCGATCTCCACTTGACGGCACGGGATATGGCCAAGTTCGGGCAATTGTACCTCAACGACGGAGAATGGGAAGGAAATCAAGTTGTGCCCGCTGACTGGGTCCATGATTCGCTGCGAACCTACTCTGAGGATGCCTGGGACAACATCGGCCGTTTCCGCGACATCGGCTATGGGTATCACTGGTGGCGCGCCACAGCCGGCGACCAGGACGTCAGCTTTGCGTGGGGACACGGCGGGCAGCTGATCGTTCTGGTGGATGAGCTGGATATGGTTGTCGTCACTATCGCGGACCCGTTCTGGCTGGAGCACAACGACCAGTCGTGGAAGCACGAGAAGGCGACCATCAGCCTGGTGGCGGATTTCGTCGCATCCTTGCCAAGCGAGCAAGGGAGGGAAGAGCGATGACCACAAAGTCTATGAGTCGATTCAGCCCCCCGGTATGCCGGTACCGCTGTCCGGCCCGGCGGCAGTTGACATGTGGCTGGCCGCCGAGAGTGGTGACGCCAGCGGGATGGCGCTGCTCTCGATGATTCGCAACACGTTCCTGCCGACCCTGTGGACCTGGGGCGAGGGTCTCTCACTTGCAGCCAGCGTCGACGATTACAATGATCCTGCCCGCGATTACCGGAGCGAGTTCCAGGCCACGGATACGATCTTCGGCTCGCCAATGTCGCTCATGCTATGGAGTATGGGACCAGAGTGGCCGACTCATCCTATCCCACAGGAATACCTCCAGGCACAGCCCACGGACATTGAGACACCGCTGATCGGCGGGAGCGTCGACTTTTCGATCCCACCGCAGTTTGCCACCGAGGAGTTGCTGCCGTACCTGAGCAACGGCGAACAGGTCATCCTCAAAGACGTTGGCCATACAAACAGCTTCTGGAACAGCCAGCCGGAGGCGCGGGCGCACATGCTGAACACCTTTTTCGACACGGGTCAAGCCGACGCTTCGCTCTACACCTACCATCCGCTGGATTTCGATGTGGGACTTGGATGGCCGGCGTTGGCCAAGCTCCTGGTCGCCGTTGTGGTCCTGGTTCCCATCCTGTTCCTGGTGTTGGTCTGGTGGAGCATCCTTATGGTGAAGCGGCGCAGGGCTATCCGGTAACCCGAGTGAGTTGGACCTGGGGTAGAAGACAATGGTGAAACAAGTGAGACAAAAGCTCACACTCGACCGACCAGCGAAGTACCAGATCAGAGTGCCGGGACACCTCAACGAGAGTTGGTCGGATTGGGCAGGGGGGATGATGATCACAGTCGAGAGCGCGGGCGACGGTTCACCGATCACCACGCTGACCGGGACCGTCGATCAGGCTGCACTGCACGGCCTGCTCCGCCGGCTCTACGCCCTGGGACTGCCGTTGATCTCTGTCATCTGTGTGGAGTGTGGCTCGGAAGAGCAAGGATGAGTTGGATGAATCAGAAGCTGGTGAGGTGCCGATCATCGAGACGTTCAAAGAGTAAAGGAGGTAGTCAAATGAAAGCCAGAAGCTTGATCATTGTTGTGACGGCCATAGCGGTCCTGCTGGTAGGGTGTGGTTCCAGCCAGGATGACGGCTCAGCGTTGCAGGGCACGCGGTGGGTGCTTGTCACGCTGGGAGGGGAATCGCCGATGCCGGGTAGGGCGCCATCGGTCGAGTTCGCCGAGGATCAGATCAGCGGGTCCGCGGGGTGCAACACCTACTTTAGCACGTACGAGGTCAGCGGCGATGAGCTCAGCATTGGCGACATCGCTGTCACAGAGATGTGGTGCATGGAGCCAGAGGGCTTGATGGATCAGGAAACAGCCTTCCTGGCCGCGCTCAACACCGTCGCCAGCTACCAGGTGGACGCCGGCCGGCTGGAGCTGTACGACGAGGCCGGCACGCAGGTCTTGGTGTTCGGCCCGGAGGAGTCCGCTCTCGTCGCCACGATTGAGACGGAGGAGCCCCTTTCCACGGGAGGGACCGTGAACGCGAGATTCACGCTGTCCAACACGTCGTCCGAGGGACTCTTTGTTCTCAAGTGGTTCACCCCACTGGAGGGTCTGGCTGGTGACATCTTTCAGGTACAGCGAGATGGAGCAGAGCTTCCCTACGTAGGAAAGCTGGTCAAGAGGGGAGCCCCAACATCTGACGACTATGTGTGGATCGATGCCGGTGGATCGATCACGGCAGAGGTCGACCTCGCCGAGGGGTACGATTTTTCGCAGGCCGGGGAGTACACTGTCCAGTTCCGCTCACCCCGGCTCTCTCACACTGCGAGGACGTCGGGGGACCAGGCAGATTCTCTCGACCAACTTGAGATGGTGCAGATTTCATCTGACCCAGTCAGTGTGACTGTAGGAGGGTGATCAGGTCGCCAACGATGCCGGCAGCGGCTCGATCTCCTGTTTGGGACGAAAGATTCGATTCTCATCGTTGAGCCGCAGCCGGGCGGTGGCATCCCGCTGGCAATTCTCAATCTAGTGCTGGGCGCGGTGACCTGCTCCGGCAAGCTCAGCCTGGTGGTCGAATCTGCCTGGGAAGCGGCTGACACCGCAACGATGCAACAGATCAAAGATTATGCCATGGAGTATTTGCTCGAAAGGTAGAAGGTGGGCCATGACCACAATGACGAACAGACAGACCATCCTGATTGCTGGTGCTACTGGGAACATTGGCGGCGGTGCGGCCCTGGCCCTGGCAAAACGGGGCGCGCACATTGTCTTGCTCGGCCGCAAGCGCGAAAAACTGGAAGCCAGGGCGGATGCCATCCGTGTAGCTCTATCTAAAGCCCAGGCCGATGGCCAGGATGCGGACATTGCCACCTTGGTGGTTGACTTTGACGCTATGGAGTCGGTGAGGCGCGCCGCCGCGGAGGCGATCGACCGCTTCCCAAAGATCCATGGGCTGGTGCTATCGGCTGGCATCCTGATCCAAAATGGGCCGAATCTCCTGCCCAACGGTCACGAGTCGATGTTTGCCGCCAACGTGATGGGGCCATTTCTCTTCACCCTGCTGCTGTTAGGGAGGCTGGAGCAGTCAGGCGGATTGATCCTTCACGTCGTTAATCCCTCCTACCAAGAGATTGACTGGGAGGATCTGGAAAGCATCAGGAATCACAAGACAGAGACGGCCTACGAACGAGCCAAGACCATGCACCGCGTGATCGCAGCAGAGTTGGCTCGACGATATGCTGGACGGATCTCCTCGGTAGCATTCAATCCTACGTTCATCATCGACAAGTCAGACCCGGAGCTGGAGAAGAGGTGGCCCACCGGCTTCCTGGGACTCTTGTGGAAGATCTTGACGCTCCTCATTGCCAAGCCACCTGCAGTCGCAGGTGAGCCGATCGCTGATCTGATGCTTTCCTATCCAGATCGCAGCGAGCTCAATGGTGCCCTGTTCAAACTTGGCAAGCGCGTCGAAAAGCCTGACAAGGCCATGAGCGACGAGGCGTTAGGAAGTAGGTTGTGGGATGAGTTGGTTGCCCTCACAGGATCAACGTCTCAATAAGGGGAAGGTTGCATGGTCGGCGCGGCTCTTGAGGACAGGCTACAGCGTGAAATCGGTGGCACGACCTGATAGACGTTACATAATCGGATGGATCGCGGTCGGCCTGTCGCTCCTCACTACCTGCTTCTGGGCCTTCTGGGGCATCATCGAGAACTTTCACGAGGGCTGGTACTACGAGTCTTTGCCATCGAACCTGGGGCTGATGATCGTGCAGTATCTCAGCCCTATGCTCCTCTTTATGGCCGTCACGCTGGTTTCCATCTTCTGGTCCCGTGCGGGTGCTTGTCTCCATGGCATATTGGCCCTGGGGGTTGCAGTGTTCTTTGAAGGCTGGACCAACCCGGTCACGCTTCTCCTCAGCCTGCCGCTGATCGGGCTTGGTGCACTCTATTGGTTCGGCCGTCCCCAGCCGCGCAGGGTGGCCGTCTCCCTGGTGCTCGGACTGCCTCTTCTAACGCTCCTTGTCTTTGGCATAGAACCGGCCGTTCGAGTGTCGCAACGCGTGGACGATGGTGACCTCCGGGCGCGGCTGGTGCAGGGCAACGGGGTAGATCTGATCTGGGCGCCGGACGGGCCGGGATGGCCGCGCGAAGGGGTGGATTGGGTTGAGGCACAGCGGGTGTGCGAGCATCTCAGCGCAGATGGCCTCACGCTTACACCGGAGGCACAGCACATCTGGCGTCTGCCGGTGGTGGAAGAAGCCGTGCGCTCCATGGCCCGCCACGGGCAGAACAGCGGCGGCGTCTGGGATCCAGCATCGGCCCAGGCCACCTACCAAGCCAGGCCCGACAAAGAGTCTCCGCTGTGGAATGTGCACTCCCAGGTGATCTATTGGTGGACCTCCACCGAGGCAGATAGACACCATGCATACGTCATCGCTTACGATGGAGAGGTGTGGCCCCGATCGAAAGAGTTCGGTCCGGCGTACCTGGGCTTCCGCTGCGTGAAGGCACCGGCAGCCGACTGACCTGCAAGGCCTGCCCTGGTTATCTGTAGCTCCCTCGAAACAGGTATGGAGGAGGAGTATGAAAGCGATTACGCGCACAGAGTATGGACCGCCGGAGGTTCTTCAACTCAAGGACATAGAGAAGCCGATCCCCAGGGATGACGAAGTATTGGTGCAGGTTCATGCCGCATCCATAAACTACGGGGATTGGAGTTTGCTCAGAGGGGAGCCACTCTTTCTCCGCCTCACAGAAGGAGGGCTTCGCGAGCCCAAGATCAAGATCCTGGGAGGTGACGTCGCGGGACGGGTTGAAGCAGCCGGCAGAAGTGCACAGCAGTTCCGGCCTGGTGATGAGGTATACGGGGATCTATCCACCTGTGGTCGGGGTGGTTTTGCGGAGTACGTGTGTGCACCTGAAGACAAGTTTGCATTGAAGCCTGCCAATATCTCGTTCGGGCAAGCAGCAGCCGTGCCGATGGCGGCGGTCGTCGCCCTGCAGGGCCTGCGCGACGAAGGACATATCAGGCCGGGCCAGAAGGTTCTGATCAACGGTGCCTCCGGTGGTGTGGGGACGTTCGCTGTACAGATTGCCAAAGCGTTCGGCGCAAAAGTCACGGCGGTGTGCAGCACGGGGAATCTGGATCTGGCGCGCTCGCTTGGTGCCGACCATGTTATCGACTACACCCAGGAAGATTTCACGAGAAGCCGGGAGCGTTACGATCTGATACTCGCCGCCAATGGAAATCATCCGATCTCGCATTACCGGCGCGCACTACGTCCGCAGGGGGTGTACGTCTGCTCTGGAGGCGCTCTTAAGCAGATATTCCAATCCATGCTGTTGGGCCCGTTGATGTCTCGGTCTGGGAGTCAGCAGATGGGCAACCTCTTGCACAAACAGAACGCCGAGGATCTGGACTTTGTGAGCGGGCTTCTTGAATCTGGCAAGGTTGTCCCAGTCATCGACAGGAGTTACCCGCTAGATGAGGTCCCGGATGCCTTCCGGTACTTTGGAGGGGGACACGCTCGAGGCAAAGTTGTCATAACAGTTGAACTCACTGAGAGCGCGCCTGCCGGGGACAACGCCATGGCGTGCGGTCACAGGGAGTCTGGAGCAGACTCATGAAAGCGATTGTCTGCACAGAATACGGGTCCCCGGCCCTTCTCAAGCTGCAGGAGGTGCCGAGACCTGCTCCCGGCGATGATCAAGTCCTGGTCAGAATCCACGCCGCCTCGTTGAACGCTGCTGACCTGGAGACCCTGAGAGGCGTGTTCATCGTCCGTCTCGCGTCGCCGCGAAGACCGATGTACAAGATCCCGGGATCGGACATTGCCGGGCGAGTGGAAGCCGTTGGCAGAGAGGTCGTGCAGTTCCAGCCTGGTGATGAGGTCTGGGGCGACCTATCGTACCCGCACGGTCTTGGCGCATTTGCCGAATACGTCTGTGTTTCCGAAGACGCGCTGGCGCCGAAACCGGCGAGCATGACATTCGAGGAAGCGGCGACCTACCCTCAAGCGGCAATCGTCGCACTGCAGAGCCTGCGCGACAAGGGGCAGCTCCAGCCAGGCCAGAAGGCCTTGATCAACGGTGCGGGGGGCGGCATGGGTACGTTTGCCGTTCAGCTTGCCAAGCATTTTAGGGCTGAAGTGACTGCCGTGGACGGCACGAGAAAGCTGGATATGCTGCGATCGATTGGCGCTGACCATGTCATTGATTACACACAAGAGGACTATACCAGGAGCGGGCAGCGCTACGACCTGATTCTCGATCTTGCGGCCCATCGTTCGGTGTTCGACTACAGGCGTGCGTTGAGCCCCGAGGGGATATTCATGATGGTGGGTGGTTCAGTCAATACCCTTCTGCAGGTCGTGTCCCTGGGAACCCTGATCTCAATGACGGGGAGCCAGAGAATCAGGATCAATGCGTGGAAACCAAACAAGAGGGAGGATCTAGCGTTCCTGGCAGAGCTCTTCGAGGCACGCAAGGTCGTGCCGGTGATCGATAAGCGGTACCCGTTGCGTGAGGTCCCTGAAGCTCTGCGGTATTTGGAAGAGGAGCCCCACCTGGGCAAGATCGTCATCACTGTGGTGCCTGGCGACGGGACCTGACACGGCGAACGCCTTGCGGTGGAGCTGGGATTCTTCTGAGCTAAAGGCCCGGCGCGAAGGCTTCAAGATGCTAGGCACTTGGCCGATGAGGTCAAGACTGCAGACAGGTGAGCGAAACGCGATCTGCACCTCTGATCGGGCGTGCTGCAGTGCCTCTACGGGGCTCGATCGCGCAAAGGCAGCCTAGAGTCCGGCATAGGCTCTATTGAGCAGAACAGGGTCCCTATCGCATTTGCCCTGCAATCAGTGCCTTGCACACTTCAACGCCGGACACGGCGTCGGTGCTCCAGTGATCGGCGCCCACGTACTGGCATATCTTTTCGCTGAGCTGGCCGCCCCCGATGACGATAGGTCCCTGGTACCCTTGATCCCGAAGCAGGCTGATCGTCTCGCGCATAGCATCGTAGGCGTTGGTGAGAAGGCCAGAGAGGCCTATAAGATGCGGTTGCATCTCAGCGGCTTGCTCGGCAAAAGTGGCAGGTGGCACATCCACGCCCAGGTCACGCACGGCAAACCTGTGACAGGTCAAGAGTATGTTGACGATGTTCTTGCCCAGATCGTGGATGTCGCCTTCGACTGTGCCCAGCAGGATGCGCCCCGAAGCCTGGCCCGAAACCTGGCGTTCTACTACCGGCTGTAGAAGCTCCATCACCTCGCGAAAGATCTCGCCTGCCATGATAAGGCCGGCCAGGAAGTACTGGTGTCGCTCGTATCGCACACCCACCTGGCGCATGCCCTTCTTGCAGTCTTCGATGATCAGTAGCGGGTCATCATGGGCGGCCAGGCGCTGGCGGACGAGGGCCAGAGTGGTCTCTTCTCGGAGATCGGCGATGGCGGAAATCAGTGCTGCGCTTCTGTCTGCGTCGTTCATCTGTGAACCTTCTCCTAGCCGGGAACGCCTATGGCGGCGGTGAAGCGCAGCCGATCGCCAGTACAAATGAACCAGCCCCAACTCACGGGATGGTCGTCAAAGTCATAGAAGATGTGCTCCAGGCGAAAAGCGGGAACTCCGGCTCTCGAGTTGAGCAATGCGGCTTCGATCTCGGTCAGCGCTGTAACGTCAATGGCGAGATCGCCTCGTTTGAGATCTGACTCGCCTCCCCCGCTAAAAAGCCCTCGCAAGGCGGTGACCTCCATCTCGGCCTCGATGATAGGACGTGCGGGGTCGTAGATCACATGCTCGCGGTGCAGCAGCACAGGCTCCTCTCCCTGGAAGATCAGCCGCCGGATGTAGACAGTCCGGTCCCCGACCTCAATGGCGAGCTTGCGCGCGGTGCGCTCAGTTGCGGAGGCGATTCGCACCTCCGAGAGTTTGACGCGAGACCCGCCATCGTCGCGGAAGAGCTGGCGCAGGCTGTCGAGGTCAAAGGTCGCCGTGCTCAGCTCGAGAGGTTTCACAAAGGTGCCCCGTCCTTGTTCGGCAACCACCACACCCCTGCTGGCGAGTATGTTGACTACACGGCGCACTGTCATGGGGCTGACACCGTACCGTTCGCAGAGCTGGGCTTCGGATGGGAGTCGATCTCCAGGACGGTATACGCCGGCCGCGATCTGGCCCAGCAGGATGCGCACCAACTGGGCGTAGGCCGGTTCGTATGAGTTGCGGTCGATAGCCACGATCGGTTCGTGGGTCAAGCTCTCACCTCGTGCCAAATGTCTATATAAGTGTATAACAGTCTGACTCGATTGTCAAGTCGATTCAAGATCCAAGATCCATGACCGATCTTGGGCCAACTTGACAACTCCCCCATATAAGTGTACAATAGATCGCGTCGGGACAGTTGTCTGATGAGGAGACCAACACTGCCGTAACAGAGAACATGTCCATCAGGCTGGATTATTCTGCTCACAATTCTCTTGATCGAGGAAGGAATGCTGCGTTGGTCGCAGTCAAACTGGTAGTGGGAGGGCTCACCACTATCTTGCGCATGTCCGTTCTTACTATGCCCGGCTGATAGAGAGGCCGGGCAGCAGGCCACTCACAGGCGGGCGAAGGCTCACTTGTGGGCTGATCAGTTCACTAGGTCTCCAAGAGGGGTAGTCTAGCTATCGACGTGCTCTGTGGATGGGGGGCAAAGCCCTCAATAGCATCTTTGGGAGGAGGATACAATGTCAAAGGAGCTCGTTAATGCTATCGCCGACATGAGGGAGGAAGAAGCCCTCCAACTGGTATGGAAACTGGTGGCGAGCGGCGAAGAGCCCACGGCCATTCTGGATGCAGCCAGAGAGGCCATGGCCATTGTGGGCCAACGGTACGAGGAGGGCATCTACTTTCTGCCGGAACTGATGCTGGCCGGGGAGATGTTGATTGGGCTCGCGGACATCCTCAAGCCAGAGCTGTCCAAGATGCCAGAAGTCAAGCGTCACGGCAAGGTTCTCGTCGGCACCGTCCAGGGGGACATCCACGACATTGGCAAGAACATTGTCACGTTCATGCTTGATGTCAATGGATTCGAGGTCCTCGATCTGGGCGTCGACATCCCTCCGGAAAGGTTCGTGGAGGCCATCAAGGATTTCGAGCCACAGGTCGTGGGCCTGAGTGGCTTCTTGACCTTGGCCTTTGGGGCCATGAAAGAGACCGTTGAGGCCATTGAGGCCGCCGGGCTGCGGGATGGGGTCAAGATCATGATTGGCGGTGGTCAGGTCACAGACGAGATTCAAAGGTATGCAGGTGCCGATGCCTATGGCAAAGACGCCATGGCAGGAGTGTCCCTGGCCAAGAAGTGGATCGGCGCCCAGTAGGGCTCTTCAGCAGAGAACAGGGAGGTAACGAAAATGGGAAATCAGTTGTCGCCAGACGAAAAGAAGGAGGCACTGTTTCAACGGTGGCTCACGCCGAAAGACCCTGCGGGCAATGACATTCCGTTCCAGAGTCCCGAAGCCGAAAAGGCATACAAGGCGAGAATCAACAGAGTACGAGACGCTATTGAAATGACGAGATTGCCGGACAGGGTGCCGATCTGTCCACTTCACGGCTTTTTCCCCGTTTATCATGCCGGCATGACTCCTCAGGAGGTCATGTATGACTATGACAAACTGGCCGCGGCATTCAAGAAATACGTCTTGGACTTTGAGCCGGATATCCAGATTGGCGCCACGGCGCCCGGTGCGGGAAGAGTTCTGGAGATCCTGGATTACAAGCTATACTCCTGGCCGGGCCATGGGGTCGCGCCTGAGCACGTTTACCAGTGTAACGAAGACGAGTACATGATGGCGGATGAATATGATGCCCTGATTCAGGATCCAACCGGTTACTTTAGCAACGTCTACCTGCCGCGCGTATTCGGAGCGCTAGAGCCCTTGCAGATGCTCCCCTTCCTCCCGGGCATCCTCGAGATATACGGCCTTGGTTTCAACTTCATACCGTTTGGACTCCCTCCCCTGCAAGGCGCCTACAAGGCTCTCTTTGAAGCGGGCGCCGAGGCCCTAAAGTGGGCAGGCGCGCTGGGAGCCTTCGATGGCGAAATGGGCAGCCTGGGCTATCCAGGGTTCTGGGGCGGCTTTACGAAAGCGCCATTTGACACGATCGGCGACACCCTGCGGGGCACCAAGGGGATCATGCTGGACATGTACCGGCAACCCGACAAGCTCATCGAGGCAATGGAAGCACTGGTACCGCTCATGATCAAGATGGGGGTGGGGGCTGCACAGGCTACCGGAAAGCCGATCATCTTTATACCGCTGCACAAAGGCGCCGATGGATTCCTCTCCGATGAGCAGTATAAAAAGTTCTACTGGCCGACCCTGAAGAAGGTCATGCTGGGCCTGATCGAGGAGGGATGCGTGCCCAACCCCGCAGCCGAGGGTGGCTACAACTCGCGCCTCGAGGTCGTCCAAGACCTGCCAAAGGGCAAGACACTGTGGATGATCGACCAGTCGGACATGTTCAGAGCCAAGGAAACCCTGGGCCAGAATGCCTGTCTCCTCGGCAACGTGTCTTCTGCCATGCTGCAATTGGGCACGGCCGGTGAGGTGAGGGACTATGTTAAAAAGCTCATAGACAAGGTCGGCATAGATGGCGGCTTCATTGTGAGCAACGGGGCCTTCTTTGACGAGGCCAAGGCGGAAAACGTCAAGGCCATGATAGACGTTACCAAGGAGTACGGCGCATACAGCTAGGCCGGCAATGATCCTGGGCATCTGGCCTGACATGCTTCTGCAGAAGCATGTCAGGCTGCCGGATGCTGGGCGTCGGTGCGTTCAGCGAGGAGTAGGAGCATGCAAATCAAGGCCGCGGTCACTCGCGAAACAGCCGGACCGTACTACATAGAACAGCTGGAACTCTGCGAGCCAAACGACGACGAAGTGGTGGTGCGGATCGTCGGCGTTGGCATCTGTCACACCGATCTGGCTGCCCAAGCCGGGCATCTTCCGCTGCCACCGCCGCCGAGTGTCTTTGGTCACGAGGGCGCTGGGATTGTTGAGAAGGTGGGGGCGCGGGTAACGAAGGTAAAGCCAGGCGATCACGTGGTGTTGGCCTGGGAATACTGCGGGACATGTTGCTCATGCAAGGTAGGCAAAGAGCTCTATTGCCTGGACTTTTTCCGGTACAACTTCCACGGCGCTCGCCCAGACGGAACCACGACGCTGTGCAAGGGCGAGCAGGTCGTCCACGGCTCCTTCTTGGGTCAGTCCTCTTTTGCCAGCTATGCGTTGGCAAGCGAGCGAAACGTCGTCAAGGTACGGGAAGATGTTCCCCTCGAGATCCTGGGCCCCCTGGGGTGCGGTGTGATGACCGGCGCAGGAGCAGTAATGAATGTGTTTCAGCCCAGGCCTGGGGCTTCCATCGCCGTGTTCGGCGTCGGCCCGGTGGGGATGAGCGCGGTCCTTGGAGCGGTTGTGGTTGGCTGCACCACCATCATCGCGGTGGACATCAATCCGGACCGTCTGGAGATGGCAAAGGAGTTGGGCGCCACCCATACCGTGAATGCCGCCGGGACTGACCCCGTTGAGGCCATCCTGGAGATGACCGGTGGGGGGCCGGAATTCAGCCTGGAATGTGTCGGCAATCCCAAGGTACTCCGGCAGGCTGTTGATGTTCTTCCCCGGCTGGGGGTCTGCGGCCTCCTTGGGGTTGTACCACCGGGCACGGAAGTCAGCTTGAACATGGACCTGATCATGAACGGCCGGACGGTGAAGGGAATCCTAGGAGGCGATTCCATCGCTGACCTGTTCATCCCCAAACTGATCGAGTTGTATAGACAGAACAAGTTCCCCTTCGACCGCCTGATCGCGTTCTATCCCTTTGACGAAATCAACAAGGCAGTGGAAGATATGGAAGAAGGACATGTGATCAAGCCGGTGTTGCGACTCTAGTGCTGGGCGTGTTCGTCTTTGAAAGGAGGCAGGCGTGAAATTCCTCAGAGTGAACATGCGCGATGAGACGATTGCCTTTGAGGACGTGCCACCTGCGTACGCCGGGCTTGGCGGTAGGGGCTTGACATCGACCCTCATAAGCGCCGAGGTGCCGCCGACGTGCGACCCTCTGGGACCGGAAAACAAGCTGATCTTTGCCCCAGGCTTTCTCACGGGCACGCCACTGCCCAACACCAGCCGCCTGTCGATCGGGGCCAAGAGCCCGCTGACGGGAGGCATCAAAGAGAGCAACGTCGGTGGAACGGTGGCTGCGTCCTTGGGTCGCCTTGGGATCGCTGCGATCATAGTCGAGGGCCAGGCGCCGCCGGGCCGCCTCAGCGTCCTGTGGATCGACAAGCATGGGGAGGCGAGACTCGTCCCAGCGGACGAGCACAAGGGCCAGCGAACGTACGATCTGGTGGAGGAGATCCTCCAGGCTCATGGACAAAAGACTTCGGTTCTGTGCATCGGGCCGGCCGGAGAGCATAGATGCGCCATCGCCTCGGTACAGTCTTCAGACGCCGACGGCCGCCCGTGCCGGGCCGCTGGTCGTGGCGGCCTGGGGGCGGTCATGGGTGCCAAGGGTCTCAAGGCAGTTATCGTCGATCAAGGGGGAAGGAAGGCCGCCGCCCTGGCTGACCCGGAGGCGTTTCGAGGGGCAGTCAAGGGTGTGGTGAAAGCAGTGCAGGCCGATCACATGAGTGCCGAGGTTATGCCCAAGCTGGGTACCGCCGCCCTGGTGGCGCCCGTCAATGCCCTGGGCGCATTTCCCAGTTACAACGCCCGTAAGGGTACGCTGGAAGGCTGGGAAAAGATCAGTGGCGAGGCCATGGCCCAGATGATCGTGGAGCGGGGCGGAAACACCACCCACATGGGCTGCAGCCAGTGCATGATCCACTGCTCCAACGAGTTCGTGGACGAGGCTGGCGAGTTTGTGACCGGCTCCCTGGAATACGAGACAATCTGGTCCATGGGCGGCATGACGGGCATCGTTGACTTGGACACCATCGCCCGCCTCGATCGGCTGTGCGACGACATCGGGATCGACACTATGAGCACCGGAGTGGCCATAGCGGTTGCCATGGATGCCGGCTATCGGGAATTCGGGGATGCAGCTGCGGCTCTGGACATGGTGGAAGAGATCGCCGCGGGCACAGAATTCGGCCAGATCCTTGGCCAGGGCCCTGTCGCCGTCGGCCGGCATTTCGACCATGACCGGGTGCCCGCCGTCAAGGGGCAGAGCATCGCCGCCTACGATCCGAGGGCGATGCTGGGACTGGGCGTTACGTACAGCACATCACCCATGGGCGCTGACCATACGGCGGGAAACCTTGTCGGGGCGTACTTGGGCCAGATGCTGGATCCGCTGGACCCCGAGGGTCAGGCCGCGACCTCCAAGTTCCTGCAGATCGCGATGGCTGCCTACGATACGATGGGGCAGTGCTTTATGGCCAACGTGGCCCTGTTGGATCCTGAGGGCTTTGCCCTCTTTACCAGACTGATAGAGGCCAAATCGGGCGTGCAGCTGGGACCAGACGAGTTTCCTCACGCCATTGGGATGCGGGTGCTGGAAGCAGAGAGAGAATTCAACCAGCGAGCAGGGTTCACGAAGGAAGATGACCGGCTGCCCAGGTTCTTCTACGAAGAGCCTCTGCCTCCGCACAACACGGTGTTCGTCATCAGCGATGAGGAGCTCGACGGCGTTTTCGGTTCCTAGCAGGGATCAAGAATGGAGGTGACGGTCAGAATATTCGGGACTTTCCGTCGGCGCTTCCCCGACTACGAGCCTGCAGCGGGAATGCGGGTAAAAGTCCCGGACGAGGCGACAGTCAGGGATCTTGTCGCTTGCCTGGGCCTCTCGCAAGCCCGAGAGGCAGTCGTGATCGCGGAAGGCCGAGCATTGGAGGCGGACGAGAGATTGCGGCCCGGAGTGCCTGTGAGCGTCATGCAGGCAGTTGGCGGAGGATGACTAGTCCGGATGCGAGTCTGGATCGGTCGACTTGGCGTGAACAACAGGAAGGAGAGGAGGGGAAGGTATGTAAAGAGGGCAGTTGGACTCACCCAAGAGAGATCGGGTGAGATGTGCCGTCGTAACTGACGCCGCAGCTTATCCAGATTGTTAATGAGGAGGGAAAGAAGCAATGGAAACCAAAGGTATAAGCCGTCGCGAATTCCTTCGTGGCGCAGCGGTAGCTGGTGTTGGGTTGACTGCAGCAGCATGTGGCGAAAAGGCCGCGGTGACACCAGTCAAGGACGAGATCGTAGTGGGCATGTCAAGACCTCTCTCGGGCTCCCAAGCCATCGTCGGCGACTCGGCATTCAGGCCAGTCTACGAGACATGGATTGCCGAGGTGAATGCCGATGGCGGGATTTACGTGGAGGAATATGGCAAGAAGCTGCCGATAAGGGAGATCATCTACGATGATACAACCGATGTAGCCACGATGACCAGGTTAACGGAGAAACTGATCCTCGAGGACAAGGTTGACTTTCTATGGCCTGCCTGTGGCACGTCTTTCCTCTTTGCACAGGCACCCATCGCCAACAAGCACGGCTACGTATTGATAACAGCTGAAGGCGGCGCCACGCAACTCAAGGACATGCTTCCCAGTCTGCCCTACGTGTTCGTCACGCTGAGTTTCTCCGACTGGTACCAGTTGCCGGTCCTGGCCGATCTTCTTTCCTCGGCGGGTGCCAAGACGGCTTTCATCGCCTATATCGCTGATCTGCACGGCATCGAGTACTCTGGCGTGGCGGGTATTGAATTCCCGAAGAAGGGAATCGAGATCCTCGGTGTCAAGAGCGTTCCACCCGACATAGAGGATTTGTCACCGGTGATCAACCAGGCCAAAGCATCGGAGGCCGACGCCTTCTGCTGCTTCGCCTATCCGGACCAGATCATGCCTGCAACCGGGACGTCGATCGCACTCGCCTACAATCCCAAGGCATGGATAGGCGGCCCAGGAGTCAATTTCGGTTTCTACCACACAGCATTTGGCCCGGCTGTAGAGGGCGTGATGGGCTTTACGTCCTTCAGCCCCAAGCAGTCCGCAGCGTCCCAGGAGCTAGCTGACAAGCTCTACGCCGGCAAGCCCGAAGATGTCCAGGATCCGTGGGGGCATCCACTCTACTGGGCTGGCCTGGAGATTTGGAAGCAAGCTATCGAGAAGGCTGGCTCGCTCGACCAGGACAAGATCCGGGACATCATCGCCTCAGCTACGGCGGAGGAACCGTTCGAGACGGTGCTGGGTCCAACCTGGTTTGAGAACGGACTTCTGGCAAAGGAAGCCCACCCCGGCGAGATCGGCCAGTGGGTCAACGGCCTGTACGAGGTTGTCGGGCCCACGGACAAAGCCACGGCCGAAATGGTCTATCCGAAGCCGGAGTGGCCTGCGGGCTAAGAAAGCAACATACGCGGTAGTTGTTGGTGGTTCAGATCGGCAGGCTGTCTGAGGGCGCAAGGGGAGTTCCCCGCGGAGCAGTGGTGCTGCGCCAAAGACTCACCTTCGTCCTTTGACAGCCTGCGTGTGGTCGTGGAAGCTAGGAGAGAATCACAATGCTTGCGACATTCCTAGAAGTAGTGATTCTTGGGCTGGCGCTGGGTGGCCTATACGGTTTGATCGCCATGGGGCTCAGCCTGCAGTATGGCGTCGCGCGGGTGCTGAACATCGCCCACGGCGAGTTCATCATGGTCGGGGCAATGAGTACGTGGATGTTGTACACGGGACTTGGCGTCAACCCGCTGCTTTCCCTGGTCATCGTGGGTCCTGTTGCCTTTGTGCTCGGTTACATCCTGCACAGGACTCTGTTCAAACGAATTGCTGCATTGTCAGCTTCGCCAGGTGCCTTTGAGAGCAGCTCCATGCTGGCCACATTCGGTCTCATGTTCATCATCAAGAACATAGCCCTGCAGATCTGGGGACCCGAAATACGGCAGTACTCGTATCTGCTGAATCCGGTTGACCTGGCGGGGGCACTCCTTGGCGCCAACCGCCTCGTGACCCTCGCCTTCGCTCTTGTCTTTGGCCTCGCCTTCTACCTGTTCCTGGCCCGCACACGCCTGGGCAAGGCCATCAGGGCGGCCGCCCAGGACGCGGAAGTAGCAGGGCTGATGGGGGTGAATATCAACAACGTCCTGGCCATCTGCTTTGGCCTCGGCGCTGCCCTTGCAGCTATGGGCGGGATGCTGATTAGCATGTCGAAGAGCGTTCACGGCGAGATGGGCATGAAGTATACCGTCATTGCCATGATCGTAGTGGTCCTGGGTGGATTGGGCAGCATCCCTGGAAGCTTCGTCGGAGGCTTTCTGCTGGGCCTAGTGGGCACGATTGTAACGTACTTGGACGCGAGTCTGACAATGGTTGCCTACTATCTCATTCTTGTACTACTACTACTGATCAGGCCGACGGGCCTCATGGGGACGCAGAGAAGTGAATAACACAAAGGTCGATACAAGAGCAGTTTGGGGGCTAGGGCTGCTTGCCGTCGTCTTTGGTCTGATAGCCGCGTTGCCCAGCTACGGCTCGCAGTATACCATCATACTAGTGACAGACATTATGCTGTTCATCATCCTGGCGGTCAGTTGGACCCTGTTTTCCGGTCCTACTGGCTACATATCTCTGGCCCCGGCGGCCTTCTGTGGC
>JBFFCR010000022.1:0-17639 GCA_041559855.1 Anaerolineae bacterium
GGCGAGTCGATCCGCGAGGTCCAGTCGCGCATGGTAGCCGCGCTGGACGCCATCCGCGATGCCCATCCAGGCCAGGCCGTAGCAGTCATCTCTCACTCTGACCCGATCAAGCTGGCGGTCGCGCACTATGCCGGAATGCCCCTGGATCTGTTCCAGAGGCTGACCATCAGCCCGGCCTCGGTCACAGCGTTTGCCTTCAGCCGCTTTGGCCCGCGCCTTATCTGTCTGAACCACACCGATCCGCTGCCCTCCTTCACGGCTGAGCACAAGGAACCAGACGAGGAGCACTGAACATGCCGTACCAAACCATTGACCTGAAGCCTGTGGACCGCATCACGACCGATGCCATTGGCGCGCCGGGCCAGCGGGTGTTCTATATTCAGGGCAGGAAGGGCAACCGGCTGGTGACCGTCATCTGCGAAAAGGAGCATGTCGCCCTCCTGGCACAGGCAATCGATCGCGTGCTGCTCTCAATGGCCGGCGATGACGTCGACGCGGTGGTCGAGCCGGACCCTGCCATCCACGGAGGAATGGACCTGGAGTACCCGTTGGAGCCAGCATTCCGCGCAGGGAGGGTGCACCTGGGTGTTGATCAGGTAAGTCAAGAGCTTGTAGTGATTGCGTACGAAATAGCAGATGAGGAAGAAGCCGTGATCCCATCGGTGGCGCGGTTCTGGGCTTCGCCTGCCCAGATGCGAGCCTTTAGCATCCAGGGTCAGCAGGTGGTAGCTGCAGGCCGGCCCATCTGCGCCATGTGCGGACAGCCTATCGATCCTGAAGGCCACTTTTGCCCCCGTAAGAACGGCCACCGGACGTGAACGCTTCTGAAAACGATGCCGTTGCGCTGACGCCCGAGCGAGTACTCCACCTGTTGGCCGGCGGCAAGATCGAGGTCGAGGGCCTGGTCCCCTGGAGTTCCAACGCCACGCTGCTGGTGACCGTGCGCGACGACGATCTGTCCACGCTGGCGATCTATAAGCCACAGGGCGGCGAGCGCCCGCTGTGGGACTTTCGATACGGTACCCTGGGCCTGCGGGAGGTGGCGGCCCACCTGGTGTGTGAAGCGCTGGGCTGGGGCATGATCCCGCCCACGGTGCTGCGCAAGGGGCCGCACGGGTTGGGCTCGGTGCAGTTCTTTGTGCACGCCCGGGAGGATGCCCATTTCTTCACAATCCAGGATGATCCGGCTTTCCTGGAGGACTTGCAGCGCCTGGCAGCTTTTGACGTCATTAGCAACAACGCCGATCGAAAGTCTGGACACTGCCTGGTAGACTCGCAGGGGCGGCTGTGGGCGATTGACAACGCGCTTACCTTCCACGCTGAGCCCAAATTGAGGACCGTGATCTGGTCGTTCGCCGGACAGCCGTTGCCTGCCGGGATACTGGCCGATCTACAGGCACTGCGTGACAGCCTGGCTGAGGACTCGCCTTTGAACGAGGCCCTGCATCACCTGCTGGACGAGGAGGAGGTCGCGGCCTTTCAGCGGCGTCTGGGGCACCTGATCGAGGATGGACGGTTTCCCGAGCCCGGGGAGGGCCGAGTCCTGCCCTGGCCCCTGGTGTGAGTGGGCCGGTGGACTGTGCTATGCGCAAGGACAGAGCTGATCAGGCCATGCTGCCGGCGATCACGAGCAAGGCGGAATACAGAGCGCTGTACATGGACAACGCAGCGTGGCTGCCAGCCATGGAGGCGATCTGCAAGCGGCACGGGCTGGATGCTTCAAAGCTCCGGCGCGAACCCCCTGGCACCCACATGGTCTACCGCGTGGAGTCCTGCATACTCAAGCTGTTCTGCACGCTCTGGGGCGGTGATTTCGGCGCGGAACGGGCCGTATTGCGGAGCCTCCAGGGCTTGCAGATTCCCCAACTGGTGGCGGAAGGCGAGCTGGAGGGTTGGCCATACCTTGTCATGACGGCGGTGCCGGGCAGGCCGGTGAACGAGGTGTGGGACAGGCTGGGCATGACGGAGAAGCGGTCGATCCTGGAGCACGTCGGAGCCTTCATGCGCGCCCTTCACGCGCAAGCCCCCGTGCCCGAGCTCGAGACGGACTGGACGCAGTTCCTGGCAGAGCGGGTGAAGCATTGGGAGGAGCACCACCAACCTGGCGAAGGGTGGCGCGAATGGATCCGGGAACGGGTCTGCGCCTTTGTCGAACCGCCGTTCGCGCCGGTGCTGCTGAACGCCGACATCACCGACGAACATGTGCTGGTCGAGCATCGTGACGGGCGGTGGCGGTTCTGCGGCGTGATCGATTTTGGTGATGCGATGATGGGACATCCCCATTACGAGTTTGTGGCGCCGCTGATGACTTGTGCGATTGGAGAACCCATGCTTTCGCGGGCCCTGGTGGAATCCTACGGCATGGATCTCACGCCGGCGCTGGCTGACCGGCTCACGACCTATTGCCTGCTGCACAAGTTCGCGCGCCTGAGCGATATCCTGGCGCGGTGTTCTGTGTCGAGCGGCCCAGAGCTACACAGAGCCATGTGGGGAGACCTGGGCTGATTCAGCCGCAAAGCCCCGCCCACGATGTACATCCTGAGCCGATCGAAGGATGCCCGTCGAAGGATGCACATGCCGGGGGCGATTCCTTCTCCGAGGTGATTGGGTAGAAGTTGTAGATCCCCCGTGCGCTGAGCCGCGATGGTGTTCCCGTCCGGTTCAGTCCTCTGAGGATCCCCCGCCTTTGAGGAACCCGACTGCCTCCCTGAGCGCAATGCTGGCCGTTCCGGCTGCGAGCATGGCGAATACGATGAGCATTGGGCCGAACCAGTAGACTGCGCCAGCCCCGGCGGCGCATCCGATCAGGGGCCAGAGGTAGATGTGCAGAAAGGAGCTCTTCGCTTGCCCGGCCCGGCGCTCCATGATCGCAGTGCCGGTGGCAAATCCTGCGGCGGTCACCACCGGCGCCAGCAACCAAAGGACGGTTTCCACAACCGTGCTGTCCACGCTGGTGGCAAACAGGAAGACAGCCATCCAGGCGAGATAGAAGACGCAGGCGCCCAGCAGGGAAAAGGCTATTCTGACGAGTGCTCTCACGAAGCGTCCGAGATCCATTCTTTCGTAGCACCTCAAAGGTGATATGGTCATCCCAAGAAAAGGGGTCCACTTGGATGCGATGGCAGGACCGGTTCCCACTGCCACAGGAACGACGGTTCGTCAGCCTTCCTTTTCTGCCAGGTGATTCAGCTTGGCATGCCCCACCCGGTTGGTGTCCAGATAGCGGACCTTGGCAATTGTAGCCTCGCCGTCAGAGGCAGGGACAAACTCCAGGATCGAGCACGCCCGGCCCCGATGCCGCTGGGCGCGGGGGTTCAGCGGGGATATTGTGTATTCCCTACCCACCTCCAGCAGGACCTCCCGCTGCGTGTCCCCATGTGTCGCCAGGGCGACGCGCGCGATGCCACGAGCAGATCGCGGCTGTTCGAAGAACACCTCGGGGTCCAGCCAATTCCCCTGACTGCGCACCGACAGGTGCAGGTGCGGGCCCGTGGATGCGCCTGTGTTGCCGGTGTATCCCAGCAGGGTGTGGGCGCTAACCCGCTCTCCCTTCACGCGCACGACGCGGCTCAGGTGGGCCACGTACATCCGCCAGCCCTCGAACTGCACCCAAAGCGCCCGTCCGCCACGGGTATGCCAGCCGGAGAACTGGACGACACCAGCAGCGGGTGCGCGGATCTCTGTATTCGACGGGCAGGCAATGTCGATGCCTGGTGCGGTGCTCGGCGGGTCGCGGTCCAGATGCCCCTGGAATGTATCCGACAGGGGCCAGCGTGGATCAACGGGGAACCACATGACAACCTCCCTTCCAGTCGAGCGTTTCGACATGTTCGAGGCGCTCTATCCTCTTACTCCTTCGATCGACTCCTCTCATATTGTGGGACAAGCGAAAGCCGCTCGCTGGCCCGCCAGAGTGGGTGCCCCACGAAAGGGGTGGGACGCGAACGGCTTGGTTGTGCGATGGTATGCTTCGTCAGACCGGTCGCGTCGGTCTGGACGGTGTTGGGTCACAAGACGCTCTGCTGTACGAATATTATACACGAAGAAGTCCCTGGAGGCAATAGCTGAATGGGCCCGATCTTCGCATAGAATCAAAGATCAGAGATACACAAAGGTCCTTCGTGAATCGCCCATCTACTTCTCAACGTAGATCGCCCTATCTCCGAATGCCCCGACGCGAGCCTGTCTGCAGTAGATCCACAAAGGGCACAAAGACACGTAGAGAAACCCCTTCGTGGATCGGCTCTTTACATCCCGCCTGCCGCCGCAGCGCGGATTGCGGCCTCGGTCAGGAGACCTTCAGCCATCGAGGTTCCACAAAGGGCACAAAGACACATAGAGAAACCCCTTCGTGCCCTTGGTGTCCTTCGTGGATCGGCTCTTTACATCCCGCCTGCCGCATGCCCATCCCGCGCGCCGAATTGACGCCCGCGCCCTCCTGACCTATAATCGCGTGCGAGAGACTGTTCTTCGGAGAAGGCGAACCTATTATGGCGAACATATCCGCCCGAACCCTCCATATCCTGGCGGCCCTGGTCTGGTACGCCGGGGGCATCGTGCTGTTGCTCAAAGGGGGCAGCCTGCTGGCCGAGGCCGAAGCGCTCGAACCGGAGCGGCTCTGGCCCTGGCTGGCGGGCATCTTTGGTCTGTGCCTTGGCGGTCTGAAGGCGCGTTTCATCTTTGGCAGGAGCATCAAGCGGAACCTGGCTCGGATCGCAGCCCTGGACCCACGCAGGGTCTGGCAGTTCTTCAGCCCTGGGTTCTTTGTGGCGCTGGCAGTGATGATCGCCGCCGGGGCCAGCCTGTCCCGGCTGGCTGAGGGCAGCTACCCCTTCCTGATCGCCGTCGGCGTGCTGGATCTGTCCATTGCGGTGGCCCTGTTGGGCAGCAGCATCGTCTATTGGCAGCGGAAGGCCTTTGCCCACCAGGGCAATGGACTGTCGTTGGGACAATAGCCAATCCCCGTCCCGAAGGAGGAAGGAAGATGAAGGCACCCACACGTTTCCCGCTGGCGCACCTGCCCACGCCGCTAGAACGGATGGAGCGGTTTGGTGGAGCGCTGGGTGGCCCCGAGATCTGGATCAAACGCGATGACCAGACCGGGCTGGCCACCGGCGGCAACAAGACGCGAAAGCTGGAGCTGCTCATCGGCGAGGCGTTGCAGCAAGGGGCCAACGTGGTGTTGACCGTCGGCGCGGTGCAGTCGAACCACTGCCGCCAGACGGCAGCCGCGGCGGCCCGGGCGGGCCTCGGTTGCGTGCTGGTGCTGCGCGGCTATGCCCCGGCCCGCGAGCAGTGGACCGGCAACCTGCTGTTGAACCACCTGTTAGGGGCGCGGCTCTGGTGGGCGGAGGAAAGCGACCCCCTGGACGCGCTGGCGGCGGCGACGGCGGCACAACAGGCTGCGGGACGGCAGCCTTACGTGATCCCGTATGGCGGCTCCAACGCGGTGGGGGCTGCGGCGTACGCCCTGGCTTTCGAGGAGCTGTGGGGGCAGATCGCGGGACTGTCTGCTGGGGAGCCGCTGCGTTTTGACCGCGTGATCTTTGCCAGCAGCTCTGGCGGGACGCAAGCCGGATTAGTCGTTGGGGCCAAGGCGTGCGGCTACGAGGGACAGGTGCTGGGCATCAGCGTGGACAAGACCGGCGGGCACCTGCGGGAGACGATGTCGGCGCTGCTGGCGCCCACAGCGGCGCGCCTGGGCCTGGAGTTGACCTTTGGCCCGGAGGATGTGCAGGTCGACGACCGGTTCATGGGCGGCGGCTATGCGGTGCTGACCGACGCCGAGCGGGAAGCGGTGCGCATGGTGGCGCGCACCGAGGGCATCCTGCTGGACCCTGTGTACACGGGGAAAGCGATGGCCGGATTGATCGGCCTGATCCGGCAGGGCGAGATCGGTGCAGGCGAGCGGGTGCTGTTCTGGCACACGGGCGGCAGTCCGGCCCTCTTTGCCTACGCAGAGGGCCTGTTGGGCGAGCAGGTATGATAGTCATAGACAAAGACAGTAGAGGGAGGCTGTCCAGGCTATTCCCGGTCTACGAATGGAACTATCTGCCAGATGCCATTCTCGAGGGAAGCATGGGACGCGCCGTCGCCGACAATGTCGACGAGCCCCAGGTGGCGGTGCTGGAAGCGCCAAAGCTCAAGTTGAGCATCGTGGGAGGCGACGCGCGACACCCGGTCGCCCGCGAGTACATCAAACAACTCCCCAAGATGGCGGCCCTGTTCTTTGGCTCAGATGGGTGGGAAGAGTTGGTGCGGAGCGTCCATGGCGGCAAGCTGATCGAAATGCCCCGCTACGCTTTCACCAGTGAGGCGCTCAACCCAGAACACCTCCGCGAACAGGGTGCCCGGATTCCCGATGGCTACCGGCTGGTGCAGCTTGATCTGGATCTGGCCCGGCGGTTGGGGGCAGAAAAGAGCGCATTCGCCGGGGACCACATGCTGAATTTCGACTCTCCTGAAGATTTCATAGCGCGCGGCTTTGGGTTCTGCCTCCTGCACGGGGACGAGATCGCCAGCGTAGCGACGACCTTTGCCGTCTGTCAGAAGGGGATCGAGATACAGATCAACACCAGGAAGGAGCATCAGCGCAAGGGCCTGGCGACGGTAGTTGCCGCTCATCTGGTCGTGCACAGCCTGGAACATGACCTGGACCCCAACTGGGATGCTGCCAATGAGTCGTCCGTCGGCCTGGCAACGAAACTGGGCTATACGCCGCAGGGGACCTATCCGATGCTCTTCTATACTGGCTCGAGGCTCCTGACAGCCGTGGCGCGGGCTGGCCTCAAGGTCAAAGAGCTCGTGGAGCAGTGAATCCGGTCAGACGTAGGGCCAGAACGGCCAGATCCGCTGTAGAAAGAGATACTCGCGCCGTCCCAGGACCGTGGATAGGATCGTGCCGTGGAACCAGCCGGCACGCCGGGCCTGATCGTCGTAGCGATAGCCAGCCGCCTCAAAGGGTAGCTGCCAACTCACACGCACCGCCTCCGCCCCGATCTGATAGTGGAAGACATACTCGTCTGTGACAATGCGATAGCCGGGCTGGACCTCCTCCAGGCCAAGCACCTCCCGCCAGAAGCCGGACAGTGTATCGGGGCGGGCGTCCTCGAACAGCACGGCGATGCCCTTCTGCGCCACGTAGAGGGTCCCCCGCTGCTCGACCAGCTCATCGTAGACGAGCTCGGGCGGCGCCTGGACTGCATCCCCTATGGCGGCGCCCACCTCGGGCGAGGTGACGACGCTGCCGCCACGCCCCAGGAACCGGCGCAATAGGTCCAGGTCGCCTTCGGCAAAGTGGGCCGCCGACGGTGACGAAGCCACGATGGTCCGCACCCCCTCCAGATCCCAGCCCTCCAGGGAACTGACCACCGCTGTGTTTACGCCTTCTTTAGCCAGGATCGCCAATCGCCCGTAGGGCTGCACCTCCAGCAGGACAGAAGCTCGCTCAGCCCCGATCCGCTCGTGGGAGCGGGCCGGCGGCGACAGGATCAGCACCTCGGGACGCGCGGGGGCCGAGATCATCAGGCGGCGCAGCGTGGGCAACACCGCCGAGACCCCCTCGAACATGGCCTCCGGGTCATAGGCCGTGTCGTGGGTGTCGTTGTACAGCCCCTGTTCGCGGACGTTATAGTTCCAGTAGGCGAGGCCCTGCAGGTCACCGCCGCCCTGGCGCACAAGCAGGGCGAGGGCGATCCCGTTCGCCACCGCGTCGGACACGGTGCCGGGATCGGCGCTGGCCTGGCTGAGCCCCCAGCTATTGGCCGCCGCCCACAACCACACCGGCTTGTCATAACGGGAAGAGTAGAGGCCGGCCGATCGTGCCAGCAAGAACAGCCCAACCAGGTCCTTGTCGCTCAGGGGCACGTCGGGCAGGCCGTCGCGGGGATAGGCGTCAAAGGTGACGACAAAGTTGGAGGGCGTGTCGCGAAAGAGGGCTTCGACGCCGGGCATGGTGAAGGTCTGGCGCGCCTGGGCGCCGTCGAAGGAGATGGTCACCGGCAAGCCGGGATGGATCTGGTCCCACAGCGCGGCGCTATAGATGGCGTATTCGACCACGTAGCGTGACTGGAATTCGCCCAACATCCGCTGGCGGTCGGGATCGTCGCCCGCGTCCGCAAAGCCGAACCCGTACTGCTGGCGAAATGCACCTTCAGCGTGGGCGGAATAGTCGCCGCCGATCGGCTCGTCGGCGAGGTTGAGCATGAGCAGCAGGTCGGCGTAGGGCCGCACAAACTCGGCCTCTACCCAGCGGTAGTAGCGCTCGATGTCGCGGCGGTAGCCAGGTGCATAGAAGGAGGCGCTGACGCCCCCACCATAGATGTCAAGGGGCTGGCCCGCGGGGTCGCGGCGCAGGTCGCCGGGGTGAGTCTCGTTCCACACCAGGCCCATCTGGATCTGGTAGCCCACCGGCAGCACCGCCTTGACGCCCACCTTCCGGCAGGCGGCGAGCATGCGGTGTTGGGCCTGGACCACGGCAGCGGCAGCCTCGTGGCGGGGGTCGTCGGAGTCGATGAACGCCTCGTAGACGGCGTAGGACAGGCCCGGTTCCACCTTGTCACGGTCGACCACACCGGGGTTGTTGTGGCCGATCCACACGACGTTGGCGCCGTTCTCCACCATGCGGCGCACGGTGGCCTCCATCTCGGCTGCCGTGTCCTCAGGGTAGGCCTCCACGGCCCATCCGGCGTAGGTGCGGGGAGGGGGAGGTGCGGCGCGGGCGGGCGTGAGGGGCTGGCCCGCCGCCAATGCGATGGCGAGCGCGATCCAGACTGCCCATAGTGCCTGCCGCGTGCGCATGAGCCGCCCCCTTTCGACCCGTCCCCTGTGATTACCAGTATTGTAACAAGCGGCTCGCTGGCTGTCAACCCATGACTTTCGTCATGGTCCGTCAAGTGACGGATCGCACTTACGCACGGAGCAGTTTTCTGGTACCATGTGTCCTGTCAAGGCCACCTTCTTGATTGGGTGCGATGAGGAAGTGGACTTTTATGACATTTGGCCCAAAGCTTGCTTCATGTACGTGGGATTAGCAGGAGGATTCTCGGAAGAGAACCTTTTGAAAGGCGCAGCTTTGGAGCCTTGCGGATCTACTATCTGGAAGGGGAAGAAGTTACGGTTGCCGATCAAGGAGGATCCCTCGGATGAGGTTATGCAAGAGATCGGGCTCATACCTTCTATATAAACACACCCACAGAAGAGGGGTCTTTTGAGGCAGCCCTATCGGGACAGATATGAGTTGAAAAAAGCGGAAATGCAGGGCAACCAGATGATGAGGATCCATCGATGAAGACAGCTCGTGTAGCGGTCCTATCCTTCATTGCGATCATCATTATCACCTGCATAGCAGGCTCAGTGGCAAGAGAGCAGCCCAAGTGTATCCTCGACTCACTCGTTCTGTCTGACAGTGACATGCCTGCTGGTTGGCGAACACAGTGGACCATTACACCACCAGCATTGGAAAGAAAGGGAGCAGAGCAGGCATTTGGGATCACGTGGCTTAAAGATGATGGAGTAGCGCAACAAACAATCTATCAGTACTCCAACCGGTGGTTAGCGGCGTTCCATGTCCACCTCAATAGCAAGCTGTTCTTTCCCCCTGGTAGCTGGGTCTGGTCCGATGTAGAAGACATAGGACAGCTATCGTTACAGGCGGATCAGTTGTGGGTAAAGTGTGGGAAGAGTAATGATCCATATCTCGACGACCGATGTGGAGCTGTTCTTCGCTACGGTCCCTACGTTTCTGATTTTGGCTCAGCTATGGGCGCAGGAACGATGAGTTTAGAGGAGTTCAAGCAAACGTTACTCAAGATTGAAGTCCTGTTTGGCCGATGCATACGGTGAGCGTGCCCTTTGCTTGTGGCCATGCTCACACCACTAGATCGGTGCCATGTCTCCGATACCAGCGCAAGTTCTGGAGTTTATCAGGCCAGAAGATGCGAGCGGAGGCATCCCGAGTCTGTTGCAGGGGCCTACGCCAGCGTCCTGAGTCTATCGAAGGACGCTCACTATGCCCGGCCGCGCAATAGCAGTGTGCATGGAACTGAGGTACGAGGCAACGACCAACGGGGCGGTCTCGATGGAGGGAGTTGAGAAAATGAACAAGGTACTAAAGATCGGAGGCATCGTCATCCTGGTGTTGGTCCTGGTGGCAGCCGGGGTCGTGGCCCTGCGCAGGGTCAATCGATCGTCGGTCACCGAGGACACACCATCTGACACCATCGCCGTCACCCGGGGCAGCATCGAGGAGACGGTGAGCACGACCGGCAACGTGGGCGCTGAGCGACAGGTCGCGCTGCCCTTTGCCCTGAGTGGCGAGATCGCCGAGGTGCTGGCTACGGAGGGGCAATGGGTCGAGGCCGGAGACCTGCTGGCGCGGCTGGACACCGCGTCGCTGGAGTGGCAGATCGCCCGGGCGCAGGCCAGCCTGGATACAGTCCAGACCCGCTTGGTGCAGGCGCAAAAGCCGCCCAGTGATGTGGAGCTGGCCTCTGCCCAGGCGGCGTTCGATAGCGCCCTGGCGAATTATGACAAGGTTCAGGCAGGTACGAGCGCGGAGGAACTGGCCTCAGCCCAGGCGGCGTGGGAAAGCGCGGTGGCCAACTATGATAGGGTCAAGGCCGGGCCCACCAAGGCAGAGCTGGCAGCAGTCAAGGCCCAGCTCGAAAGCGCCAGGGCCGCGGTCCAGCAGGCGCAGGCCGCCTACGACCGCATCGCGGGACAGCCCATGGCGGCGATGCTGCCGGAATCATTGAACCTGCAGAACGCCACCATCGCGCTGGAGCAGGCACAGGCCAATTACGACGCCCAGGCGAACCGCCCCACCAGGAGCGAGCTGGCCTCTGCCCGGGCGCAGGTCGCTCAGGCCGCAGCCCAACTGGCGGCGTTGGAAGGGCGTCCCACTGCCAGCGAATTGGCCACAGCCGCGGCCCAGGTGGCGCAGGCCGAAGCGACGCTTGCCCAGTTGCAGGCACGTCCCAATCCTGAGGATGTAGCCGTCATGCAGGCCCAAGTGGACGAGGCTGCCCTGGCCCTGGCGCAGAGCGAGTCCCAGCTCGAAGATGCCGTGATCCTGGCGCCTTTTGACGGTACCATCCTCGCCGTACAGGTCCGTGAAGGCGAGTGGGCAAGTCCGGGCGCGCCGGCGATCGTCCTGGCCTTTACCGATTCCCTCGTCCTGGAAGCGTATGTGGATGAGGTCGACGTCGCTGCCCTCGCCGAGGGGCAGGCGGCAACCCTGAGCTTCGGTGCCATCAAGGACGCCGCGGTCAGCGGTACGGTGAGCCTGGTCGCGCCTTCATCCACCAATGTGAGCGGCGCTGTGGCCTATGCCGTCAGGATCGGCTTTGATCCCGGCGACTATCCCATCCGCTTGGGGATGACCGCCGAGGTGGATATTGTGGTGGACAGCGCCGAAGACGCGCTGCTGGTACCCAGCCGGGCCATTGAGGTCGATAGGGAGGCAGGTCGCTACTATGTGATCCGCCAGAAGGCCCTGGGCGCGACCGAGCGGCTTGAGGTGCAGATCGGCATGCGGGATCAGGCCAATACCCAGATCCTGGAGGGTGTGGAGGAAGGTGACAAGCTCGTGCTTCCAGAAGTGCCCGAGCAGGAGGCCGATGAGGGGTTTAGCGGGCCGTTCGGGGGCATGCGGTAGGGCTTGTGCCGGACTGGCCTTTTTGCAGGAGATCAGGCAATGATCGAGATCGACAATGTAACCAAAGTCTACCAGATGGGTGAGATTGAGGTCCATGCCCTTCGTGGGGTATCGCTCAAGATCGAACAGGGCGAGTGTTTGACCATCATGGGACCGTCGGGCAGCGGCAAGTCCACATTGATGAACGTGATGGGCTGCCTGGATTCGCCCACCGAGGGCACGTATCACCTCCACGGGAAGGATGTGAGCGTCCTGAGCGACACACAACTTGCGCGCATCCGCAACAAGGAGATCGGTTTTGTCTTCCAGACCTTTAATCTGCTGCCCCGCACGACAGCGCTGCGCCAGGTGGAGCTGCCGCTGATCTATGCGGGGGTGGGCCTCCGCGAGCGGCGGCGGCGCGCCAGGGAAGCGCTGGAGGCTGTGGGCCTTGGCGACCGGATGAACCACAAGCCGGATGAGCTTTCGGGGGGGCAGCAGCAGCGAGTAGCCATTGCCCGGGCGCTGGTGACTGGCCCCAGCATCATCATGGCGGATGAGCCTACTGGCAACCTGGACACGAAATCTGGCGAGGAGGTCCTGCGCATCTTTAAGCAGCTCAACGGCGAGGGGATCACCATCATTTTCGTGACGCACGACCCCGAGATCGCGGAATATGGCAACCGCACGATCCATATCCGCGACGGGCTGATCGAGCAGGACGTGGTGCAGCCAAACGGGTGCGGGGCGCAGGCCTGATGGATGTACCGAACGAGTTGGAGAGAGAGCGATGAACATCTTTGAGAGCCTGCGCACAGCGGTGACCGGTCTGAACACCAACAAACTGCGCGCGATCCTGACCATGCTGGGCATCATCATCGGCGTCGGCTCGGTGGTGACGCTGATGTCGGTGGGTGAGGGCGTCGAGGCGTCGATCACAGGCGAGATCCAGGGGTTGGGAGCCAACCTTCTCTTTGTGTCGGCCGATCAACCCGAGGACTCGACGGCGCCGGCCTATGTCACGACGGCCGACGCTGAGGCGCTGGCCGATCCATTCAACGCGCCCGCCCTCGTGGCGGTGGCGCCGGCGATACAGGGTCAGTTGCGGGTTGCCCACGGCGATAAGGACGAGAATCTTACCGTCAGCGGCACCACAAGCCAGTTTGCAGGCGTGCGCAACATGGAGACGGTGCTGGGCGGTTTCCTGACGCAGGCCGATCTGAGCGATCAGGCCAAGGTTGCCGTGCTGGGATGGGGGGCCTACAGCGATCTCTTTGACGACGGCGAATTCCCCATCGGCCAGACGATCACCATCAACAATGTGCGCTTTGAGGTGGTGGGCGTACTGGAGGAGCAGGGCGGCTTTACGAACGACGACGACACCGTCTATGTGCCATTGACGACGGCCCACCTGCGCTTTTTCACGCGCCGCACCCTGTCGGGTGAGCGACCAGTGGCCGCGATCTATGCCAGCGTTGTGGACGAGACGCTAGTGGATGTAGCCATCACTCAGATCGAGGAGACGCTCCGCGAGCGCCATGACCTGGGGCCCGATGACGTCGATGACTTTCAGATTATGAGCCAGCAAGCGATCCTGGAGATCGCCAGCCAGATCACAGGCATCATGACCATTTTCCTGGGGTCGATCGCGGGTATCAGCTTGTTGGTGGGCGGGATCGGGATCATGAACATCATGCTCGTGTCGGTGACCGAGCGGACTCGCGAGGTGGGCATTCGCAAGGCGGTGGGCGCCACCAAGCGGGACATCCTGCTCCAATTTCTGCTGGAGGCCATCGTGCTGAGTTTCTCGGGCGGTGTGTTGGGCATCGCGCTGGGGATGGGGGGAGCGGCTCTGATCTCCAACCTGACGCCTGACCTGGTGACCAAGGTGACGCTGGGGACGGTGAGCCTGGCGGCAGGCGTAGCCAGCGGCGTGGGGCTGGTGTTCGGCGTGTATCCTGCCATGCGCGCCGCGAACTTACGGCCTATCGAGGCGTTGCGCTACGAGTAATCGCGATGCCTGTGTTGTGGGGCCGAAGCAAGCCCCGTACAGGCAGGTGAGGGCTGCGCCAGTGACTCCCTCTCGACGACGGCCTTGCAGCAGCCACGCAGGACTCACTGCGCCAGGTTGCCTGATCAGGCTCCGGGGAGTATACTATCCCAGAGTAAGCAGGGAGCGAATGATCGCATGGATCGATGGCAGTTGGCGGGCGAGTGAAAGGGTGATATCCCAATGGATCGATCGCTAGCCAGGCGCGAAGCACTGCGCATCTATCGTTTGATGCTCGTGGTCCAGCTTGCCTTCCTGGCGATGAGCTTCCTGGCGCTCCCCAGGCTGGGCGTGACTGCCCGTGTAGGCGTGGTCCTGCGCGCACTTCCCACTCTTATCATCGCGCTGTTGTTTCTCCCACCCTGGTTGGAGCGATTCCTGGGCCGGAGCTTTCTGGCTGTGGGCCTCAGCCTGTCCGTTCTCTTTTCCAGCTTGGAGACGGCCTATCTCTTTGGCAACTGGTCCGAGTCCAGGCTGGCGCAGTTCGCCCTGCCTCCGGAGCTGATCGAGCAACTGGTGGCGGCCCCCCCTGTGGAACCCTTTTTCTTCCTGCTAATCCCGCTGGTGCTGTTAGCCTGGGGGTATGGGCGGCGGGGCGCGCTACTGGGCAGCACTTGGGCGGCAGTGCTGCATGTGGCCATCAGTCTCCCGATGCTCCCGGAGGAAGGCTTCTCGCGCCTCTCTTTTGTGCAGACACTGATGCGCATCCTGCTTCTGTACCTGGTGCCTCTCATAGTCAGCGTACTGGCCCAGCGGGAGCGGCAGCAACATGCGCGCCTGGAGAGGGCCCACCAGCGACTGCGCCGTCATGCTGTTGCGATGGAGCAGCTTGCCGTAAGCCGGGAGCGGAACCGCATGGCCCGCGATCTGCACGACACGCTGGCCCATTCCCTCTCGGCGCTGACCGTGCAACTGGAGGCGCTGCGCACATTGATCAGGAACGATCCTGCCGCGGCCCCACCTGCGGTAGATGAGATCGCGGAACTGGCTCGCCGCGGTCTTGAGGAATCGAGGAGGGCGATCCAGGCGCTGCGCACTGGCCCGGTGGAGACGCTGGGCCTGGCGGGCGCGCTGCGCGAGGTGATCGAGGCGCTGCAGGCGCGAACGGGCGTGCAGGGGGGCCTCAACACTGCCGGCGACGAGTCACTGCTGGCACCCGAGGAAGCAGAAGCCCTCTACCGCATCACCGAGGAGGCGCTGTCCAACGTCGAGCGCCACGCCAATGCCCGGCAGGTGGACGTGCGCCTCGATTGTGGCGCCGATCGGGTTGACCTGGTGATCCGGGACGACGGCGCCGGCTTTGATCTGGCGGCCGTGGACCTTGCGCGTTACGGGTTAACTGGCATGCGCGAGCGCGCTGCCATGATCGGCGCCGTGGTTGAGGTGAACAGCCGCCCTGGCGGCGGGACCGAGGTTTGGTGCCAGCTAGAACGGTAAGCCTGTAGCTGTCGTTACCCTCCGTAGGACGCCGGACGCTCCCTCCAGGGGCATTCAGCCCCTCTGCCAGGTTATGAAAACTGCAGCTCTGGGCGGAGCCTTGGGAGCTGAAAAGTGCCCCTCCACAAAGGCCCGGTGTCCCCTAGATCTTCTTAATTCAACCTCTAAAACCCTGTTTCATTGCATTTGTGGCTTCGTGGTCGCCAGACCGCTTGCGCAAGTTATGATAAGTTCCTGCGGAAGGTGACCTGCTGCCCGGCAAACCGGGATCTGGGAGCCCTCCGGGATTCGGATCATGGCTCTGGAGCAGTCACTGTGACCAGGGATTGTAGTTATTCACCTTGTTCTATATCTTAATAAGCCTATTCTATTCTATCGTGGTTGTTTCCGGTGGCGCCGGCCGGTCCAGGACGCTGCCAGATGCCTCCGAAGCCTGCGGAAGGCAAAAAACGAGTTGATCGATCATGCCGATCTTAAAGATATATCCTCGCAGATTGGACGTATCGGATAGAGTCCACGCTTGTTTTCCGCTTTGGTGGCCCCGATCGCGCGACACAGACCGTTCCGTGGCGTGGAAAACAGCCATCGCGCGACGGTTGGCCTCTCTCGGCACGAGATCCACGCCTCCCACAAGGCGTGAATGCAGTCCTGCGCTGCCTGTTTGGGTCCGCAAGGCAGCTTGCCAATCGATCCAGATGCAGCCAACCTGGCTGCACGTGCCTCGGCCGCTGCCATTCAGGCACGATGAACCGCTGCTCGACCTCGATGGAAGCGGGCCACAGCAGGCCCTGCCGGGCAATGAGCGGCAGGGAAGGCAATTGCCCACGACTGTCTCAAGACCGTACAGTCGCTCCAGGCACGCCCAGCGCAGCCAACCTGCATCGAGTACCTATGCGGCCGGTTTGCGATCTGTTTATACAGTTTTCAACCGAGAAAACCCGGATTCATGGGGGCAGAAGTGCTGTGTCTGCCAGCATCGTCTAGTGGTGGTCTATATTATGACAACTAGCGTGGGGGCTTTTGGCCGTCTCTCAGAGTCAGGGAGCGCATCTTGGGCAGATGCCCCTCCGGCAGCGGCTTTGGCGGCGCGCCTCCGGCGCGAACATCGAAACGCATGCCTCATTGTTGGCTAATGGCGGGAATCCTGGCAGATGCACAGGATTGGCCGCGGACCGCTGCCGCTGTGCTTGCGGCTCCATCCCCGCAGGAGCCGGGCTCGGTGATGGCCGGAGTGTCCCTTGTGCGTAGATCGCGCCAGTTCGTGCGACAGAACGGCACGATTGGCGAAATGCCCGCGGTTACTGTACCACAGAATACGTGAATTGCCAAGCTGACGGAGGGCTGGTTTGGTGAGTTTCATGTGGCGGTTTTGTCTTTTTGCGCTGCCGTGGGATGGCAGGCCCAGGTCGATCGACGGTTCATTGCAGATCTCTGCTCAGCGAGGTTCAAAAGTTCTATGGTCTGACTTGCTCGTGGACCGCCTTTGGAGTACAATGGGCATCGTCCAAAAGGGTACAGGACAATCCGCGGGAGTGTGCTTGAAGCGCATGAGTTCGATTCGGGTCTTGCTAGTGGATGACCAACAGATCGTGCGGCAGGGATTGGCAACGATCTTGAAATATGCACCCGGGATCGAGGTCGTGGGAGAGGCAGGCGATGGCGAGGAAGCGATCCGCCTGGCCCAGGAGCTCGTCCCGGATGTGGTGCTGATGGACCTAAAGATGCCGGGCCTGGGCGGGATTCCTGCCACTCGCAGGATTTGCGCCATGGAGCCGACCATCCACGTGATCATCCTGACTACGTACGATGCAGATGACATGGTGTTCGAAGGGATCAAGGCCGGAGCGCGGGGATACCTGCTAAAAGATGCTTCGAGCGAGACCCTGGTGGAGGCGATCGGCGGTGTGGTGCGGGGCGAGTCGCAGATCGATCCTGGTGTGGCGCGCGCTGTGCTGTCCGAGTTCCAGAGGCTGTCGGTCGAGGCGCCGAGCGCATCATCCAGGATGCTGCCGGAAACGGAGGGTGCCGCGGCACCCTCCGCTGGGGCCCAGGGCACCCTCATCGAATCGCTGACACCCCGGGAGGAAGAGGTCCTTCTGTTGCTGGTGGAGGGGCTGTCGAACAAGGAGATCGGCGCCCGGCTGCACCTGACAGAGGGAACGGTCAAGAACTATGTCAGCGCCATCATTGCCAAGCTCCAGGCCAACGACCGGACGCACGCTGTGGTGACGGCTCTGCGACGCGGACTGGTCGAGCTGTAGCCGCACGGCTCGGTTCCCGGCACAGCGGGCAGGGCTACCTATTTGGATATCGCGAGCGGGGCATCCTGAGCGTTCGACTGAGGACTTTGACCGAGCTCAGCCGAGGGGCGCCCACTCCGACAAACTCGGGGGGGCGCCTCTGGATGCTCGCTCCGGCTGAGAAGCCGGCGTATGCTGTCCCGCGATGCCAAATGCGTTCGCCCTCTACGCGGCAGGCCAGCTCCTTGCCAACTGTCCCAAGCTGTGATACCATGCA
>JBFFCR010000023.1:0-17574 GCA_041559855.1 Anaerolineae bacterium
CGAGGCGGCCAATAGCCTGATGCTTGGCATCTGTGGGGTGCTGATAGAGCATCCAGGGCGGTACCGGGAGACGCCCTGCCTCAAGACGGTCACCGACGAGAGTGGCCCTGTGCTCGTAGCGCTGATGACGCCTCCTCATAACCTGGTCGTCTATCATCATCTTGGCGACCTCCGCCAAGGCGCAGAGGCTCTGGTCGAGTCGGTTCTGCGCGACGGGTGGCAGGTGCCCGGCATCATGGGACCAGTCGAGACCGCGACCGTTGTGGCAGACGCGTGGACGGAGCACACCGGCAGACGAAGCCGCCTCGCGCAGAGGCTGCGCGCCTACGAGCTGCGCCAGGTGGCGATCCCGCCACCACAGCAGGGCAGGCTGAGGCTGGCGACGGAAGAGGACCTGGATCTGGTGGCAGCATGGTACTATGCCTTCCAGGATGAGATCCATGGGCGATCGGATGAGGAGGAGGCCCGGCGTGCGGCTGGCATCCGCACCGAGGCGAGGGACATCTTCTTGTGGGAGGACGGGCGGGTGGTTTCAATTGCGATGCAGAACCGGCCGACCAGTCATGGGATCAGCGTGGGACTGGTGTACACGCCGCCCGGGCTGCGGGGGAAGGGCTATGCCACAGCCTGTGTCAGCGAGCTGAGCCGACTGCTGCTCGACTCGGGCTGGGAATTCTGCGCGCTGTTTGCCGACCTGGACAACCCCACATCTAACGGCATCTATTTGCGGATTGGCTACAAGCCGGTGTGCGACTTTCACGAGATTCGGTTTGACGGCTGAGCACTTGGAGGAGCCGGTCCTGGGTGTGGATGCGCGCGAGAAGGATGGAGGTCTGTGCATGACAACGGCCGTAGCCCGCGCGGAGGTCCTGGCCAGGTGTGGGTATAGAGTGACCGTTCACATCGTTCTGATTTCGCTGCTGGTGGCCTGCGGACGCGCGACGGCGACTGCGACGCCTGAAGCTGGCCCGCCCAGGCTGCACTGGACGCAGGCGGAGGACCTCGCCTGGCAGGCGCTGGAGCCGAACAGTGCCTCCCACGACCGTGCCAACTGGGCGGTGGTGGAGGCGCGCGAGACTCTTGGCTCGAGCGTGGCGGAGGAGTTTGAGGGCTGGATCTTCTACGGAGCCTGCGGGGGGCCGGCGCCGCAGCCCAACAGGTCGGTCGATCCCACCGAGACCTACTGGTACGTGGTGATGGAGCCGCAGCCCGCCACACCCAGCGGGCCGCCGCCTGTCCCCAAGGGCCCGTCGAAAGTGCCCGAGCCGTCCATTGCCCGGGCGCTGTTCCTGCTCGATGAGTATGGCCAGGTGATCGCGCGCGCGCTAACCTGCATCGTGTACTAGCACTACGAAGGAGGGAAGGGTGACAACAACCTTGATCGCAGCGGAAGAATTCCGGGAGCGGGTGTCGCGCCTCCAGAAGAGCATCGCCGAGGCTGGACTCGACCTCTTTGTTGTCTCGGCCGAGGAGAGCATCCTCTATCTCACCGGCGTGTCGTACACCCCGCTGGAGCGACCCTTTTTCATCCTGGTCCGCCCTCGGGGAGAGCCAGAGCTTCTGGTGCCGATGCTGGAATGGGATCATCTCGCCGAGGCGGCCTCGGTCCGGGAAGTGACTACCTATTGGGACTATCCCTCACTGCCAGGGGAGGGCTGGGCCGAGCGGCTGCTGGAGCTCGTCGGCAGCAGGGGGACCATCGGCATCGAGCCAAACCTTCCCGCTGAGATCAGTTCGGTCCTGGCCGATCGGCATCCAGCCGTGCTGCCGCTGGTGGAAGGGCTGCGCCTGGTCAAGTCGCCAGCCGAAATCGAACTGTTGCGTCACGCTGCGCGATACGCCGACCTGGGCGTGGAGCGGGCTCTGGGTACGGCCTACCGGGGCGCGTCGCTGCTTGAGTTGTTCGGGCAGGGACGCACGGTGCAGACACGCATGATCCAGGAGGTGGGCTACGATGCGTTGATCTCGAGCGTCCTGGTGGGTGCCTGGCCTGCACCGGGAAGCGCCAAGCCCCATGACGTGCCCTCGCTTGGGGCCAGACTCAATGAAGGTCCACACGTCGCTCTGGCTCTGATCCGGGTCCATGGCTACTGCGCCGAGTGCGAGCGCACCGCCTTCACGGTGGCCCCGGGCAGCGAGGAGCGCGCAGCCTTCGCCGCCATGACCGAGGCACGCCGCCGCGCCCTTGCCCTTGCCCGGCCCGGTGCCCAATGCGCAGAGATCGACGCCGCGGCCAACGGTTTCCTGCGGGACGAAGGCTATGGCGGTAACCTGAGACACCGCACCGGACACGGCTTCGGCTTGAGTACCCATGAGGGCCCCTGGGTCGCCGAGGGTTCGGACGAGGTACTCGGCCCGGGGATGCTGATCAGCGTCGAGCCGGGCATCTACCTGCCCGGCGTCGGCGGCGTGCGCCACTCCGACACGGTGCTGATCACCGATGACGGCTACGAGTGCCTGACCAGGTATCCGACAGACCTGGGGAGCCTGACCCTACACGGGCCCAGACTACGGCAGCGCCTGATGGGCGCTCTGGTGCGGCAGGTGGCGGGTGTGTAGGGCGCGGAACTACTAGAGCAACCAAGTAGAACCTGGGCAATTGGAATGGAGGCTTCAGCCGGAAAGACCGCCTAAAGGCTCGACTCCATCATCCAAACTCTATTTGAGTTGCGTATAAGGGAGACGAGGCCTATGCGACTACAGGTGTGCCGGATGGTCTACGAGGATGCGGCGGGGATCGGGCCGGAGGACGTAGTATCGTTCAAGGAAGCCGAGAGGATGCTCGGTACAAAGATGTGGGGTGTGAGCCAGCTGGTGGATGAGGGAATATTGACCATGCTGGTCGACGCCGACGCACCCAAAGGGTGGGCTTGGCGGTGGTTGCTGCTGAGATCCGAGGTGGAGGCGTTGGCAGCTTCCAGGCAGGATACGGCGAGGGGCATAGGTATCGGTCGCCGAGGCAGGGCCTGGTAGTCTGCTGGAGTCGTTGTCGCGCAGATCCGTTGAGGTGTGAGAGGCATAGGGAAGACGGCGTTCTGTGCCGTCCGGCGATGTTGGTCGAGGACGCCATCATCTCCCAGCATGGCAGTGGCAGTCCGGACCGGTAACCTGGGAAAACTGCTGGTCGAGATGGGGGACCCGGTGGGGGCGCGCACGGTCCTCGAGCGTGCGTTGGCCGTTCGGGAGGCGGTGCTCGGGCCGGGTCACCCCAAGACACAGTCTGTGCGTGGGAGCCTGGAGGGCCTGGATTGCTCATAGTCGGAGTGAAAGATCGAATGGCACAACCACGGGGGGCAGGGTGACGACATGTGCACCGGTGGCGCCGTGCTCCTGCAAAGAATGCAGACTGTGCTGGTGCCCCGCTACCCACGCCTCCGCGCCCCCGCGGGGGATTGACACTTCGTCCCAGTTCGAGTAGAATAGGTCAGTGGCAGATTATCTGCTGATGCAGAAAAGCCGATACGGGAGGCTGCCAATGGAATCCACGATTCAAGTGCGCCAGCGTGGCATACTGACCCTACCCGCAGAACTGCGCGAAAAGTACGGCATCGAACCCGGCGACACCTTTCGCCTGGTGGACCTGGATGGCATCTTTGTGCTCACGCCGATGGTGCCGATGGTACCGGAGCTGGCTCGCGAGATCGAGCGAGTTCGGGCAGAAGCCGGTCTGAGCATCGAGGAGCTGCTGGTCAGCTTGCGCGAGCAGCGTGAGCGCTACTACACAGAACACTATGGCGGCAACCAGCCCGGCTAAGCCACGGGTCTTTGTCGATGCGGGCGTCCTCTTTGCCGGGGCGGCCGGTCCCTCCGAGCACGGCGCCAGCCTGGTGGTGCTGCGCATGGCCGAGATCACGTTGATCGAAGCGCTAACCTCACAGCAGGTGGTTGTCGAGGCGGAGCGTAACCTGATCGCGAAGCTGCCCCAGGCCCTGCCTGCCTTCCGGCTCATCGCTGACCGCTGCCTACGCGTCGTGCCTGACCCATCAGCCAGCGAGCTTCAGCCGTATCGCGACCTGGCGGATCCAGCGGACCTGCCGATCCTCGTTTCCGCACTGCGTGAGCGGTGCACCTGGCTCGTGACATTCAACGTGCGGCACCACCAACCCGGCCATCCTGATGTGACCGTGGTACGTCCAGGCGATCTCTTGCTGCGCGTGCGCGATCGGTTGGCCCGCATGTCGGAAGGCTCGAAGGACGTGTGAGGGCTGGGCATCCCTGCTATCTGTGGCCTCGGTGAGGAGGCTTTCGGCCAGCGTAGGTGCGACGCACCCTGTGCAGCCAAGTGCCCTTGCCTTCGTGCTGGCTGGCGCGCTCGCTTGCTCCCCCGGTGCTTTTCCGCTATAATGCGGCAGAGTTATCGACCATGGCAATCGATTTCACACTGCTGCGGACAGATTCTGACACTCGCGCGCGCCTGGGACGGATCGTCACCCCCCATGGCGAGATCGCCACGCCGGCCTTTGCCCCGGTGGGCACCCAGGCGACGGTCAAGGCACTGGACCCCCGCGACCTTCACGAGCTGGGCGCGGAGCTGATCCTGGGCAATACCTATCACCTCTACCTGCGTCCTGGCGCGGATCTGGTGGCCGAGATGGGCGGCCTGCACAGCTTCATGGGCTGGGGCGGCCCCATCCTTACCGACTCGGGCGGGTTCCAGGTGTTCAGTCTCGCCCAGAACCGCAAGGTGACGGACGAGGGGGTCGAGTTCCGCTCGCACATCGACGGCTCGCGTCACCTGTTCACCCCCGAGATGGTGGTCCGCACCCAGGAGCAACTGGGCGCGGACATAATCATGGTGCTGGACGAGTGCGCGGAGCCCGGCGATCGCGCCTACAACGAGCAGGCGCTGGCCCGCACCCATGCCTGGGCCGAGCGCTGCCTGCGGGCGCAGACGCGGAGCGACCAGGCCCTCTTTGGCATTGTACAGGGCGGTGTCTTCCCGGACCTGCGCCGCCAGAGCGCCGCGTACCTGTCGGCCCTCGATTTCCCGGGGTACGCCATCGGCGGGCTGAGCGTGGGCGAACCAAAGGAAGAGATGCACGCCATGCTCGACATAACGACTCCATTGCTGCCGGAGGCCAGGCCGCGCTACCTGATGGGGGTGGGCGCGCCCGAGGACTTGCTGGAGGGGGTGGCGCGGGGCATCGACCTGTTCGACTGTGTGTTGCCGACGCGCCTGGCCCGCAACGCGTCGCTGTTCACCAGGACGGGGCGGCTCAACATGCGCAATGCCCAATTCGCGCGGGATGCGGCGCCCATTGAGGCGAGCTGCCAGTGCTACACCTGTCGCCATTTCTCACGGGCCTACCTGCGGCACCTGTTCAGGGCGGGGGAGCTGCTGGCGTACCGGCTGGCGACGATCCACAATGTGTACTTTTTGCTGGCGTTGATGCGGGAGATCCGCGAGGCGATCGCGGGCGGGGGTTTTCGGGCGTTCAAGCGGGAGTTTATGGGGCAGTACCGGGTGATCTCTCACGAGGTGCGGGCCGCCAGCCGGGAGAGGCGCAAGTCCCGCGTCGAGGGTCGTGGTGAGAGCAAGTGAGCCAGACATCACCTGACCGTTAGGTAGGAACCGGTCATCCTTCGACGGGTACGGGATGTCCTTCGATGGGCACGGGATGACCTGACGTGCGCGATTGGTTGTTCTCTAGCAGGTTTCTGATGAGGGTGCAATGGACATAATCCAAGCGATCGTGCTGGGCCTCTTGCAGGGGGCCACCGAGTTCATCCCGGTTTCCAGTTCGGGGCACCTGGTGTTGGTGCCCTGGCTGCTCAACTGGGAGTCGCCCCGGCTGGTATTCGGTACTGTGGTCCATTGGGGCACGCTGGTGGCGGTGCTGGCCTACTTTTGGCGGGACTGGCTGACGCTGATTGGGGCCTGGCTGCGGGGGCTGGTGCGCTGGGACTGGCGCGACCCGCTGGCCCGGCTGATGTGGTTGCTGATCCTGGGCAGCGTTCCGGCAGCGGTGCTGGGCTTTCTCTTGGAGGACTTTTTCGAGTCGCTTTTTGGCAAGCCGGCCTGGGTAGCGTTCTTCTTGCTGGTGACGGCGGCGCTGCTCGTGGTCAGCGAGCGCCTGGGCAAGCGTTCGCGCGAGATGGGTGATCTGAGCTGGGCTGACGCGCTGTTGATCGGGCTGGCGCAGGCGTCGGCCATCGCGCCGGGCATCTCTCGCTCTGGGGCAACCATGGCTGCGGGCCTGTTTCGCGGCCTGGATCGCACGGTTGCAGCGCGGTTCAGCTTCCTCCTCGCCACGCCCATCATTCTTGGGGCAGGCCTGATGCAACTGGCGGGTCTGGCCGGGGCAGCCGATGCGGCTGCCCAGATTCCGGCGCTGGTTGCCGGGTTTCTGGCAGCGGCAGTGGCAGGCTATCTCTGCATCTGGGCACTGCTACGCTACCTGCAGCGGGGCAGGCTCTATCCCTTTGCAGTCTATTGCGCCGTTGCCGGGGTGTTCTGTCTGATCATGGTCCTGGTGCGGTAGGAGCCGGCAATGGATGACGGCAAGGCACGGATCTGGATCGCGCTTGTGGCAGGGCTGCTTGTGGCAGGCTTGCTTGCCGGATGCGGCGAGCCGGTAGCGACGCTCGAGCCGGTGTTCTTGCGAGCAGCGGGGTCCACGAGCATGGCCCAGCTCATGAGCGAGCTGGCAGCGGCCTATGCAGAGAAGTCGCCCCTGGTCGATATCGAGGTGGGCGGGCAGGGGACCGAGTTCGGGCTGAATGAGCTGACTGCCGGGCGCGTCGACTTGGCCCTTGCCTCATGGCTGCCGGAAGCTCTTGACCCCGGCTGGCAGGCGACAGCCATCGCCAGGGACGGGATCGCGGTCATTGTGCACCCTGGCAATGGGGTCGATGGCCTGGGGCTGATTCAGTTGCAGGAGCTGTTTGCCGGGCGCGTGTACGAGTGGAGCAGTCTGGGGAACGAGAGCGCCGGGGGCGAGGTGCAGGTGGTCAGCCGCGAGTTGGGCTCCGGTGCGCGGCGGGCGTTCGAGGTGCTGGTGATGGACGGGCGTCACGTGACGCCGCTGGCCGTGGTGGCGCCGTCGAGCGAGGCCATGGTAGCGTACGTGGGTGCTCACTCTGAGGCCATCGGCTACGTGTCGATGGGCAGTGTGACCGCCGCGGTGAAGGTGTTGAGCATCGAGGGAGAGCTGCCGACACCGCAGAGCGCTGCTCGGGGCAGCTATCCGCTGTCGCACGAGCTGTGGATGGTCACCGTCGATCCCCCGGCGAAGGCGGCCCTGGCCTTTCAGCGGTTCGTGCTGAGCCCGGCCGGGCAGCAGATCGTGGGAGAGACCTTTGGGCGCGTCCGGTGAGGGCACGGCATCGGCGCGCAGGGCGGGGTCGTGCTACTCGGCTACAGACCAGCCGGTCACGGCCAGATCGTCGAAGGTAGTGTCGCCCAACAGGCTGGTCAGATCAGCCTGGGCCTTTGCCCAAACACCGTGAACGGGGCAATGGTCGTCTCGGGGGCAGGCGCTGGGCTCGATGACGCAGCGATTGAGCTGCACGGGGCCATCCAGAGCCTCAATGACCTCGAGCAGGGTGATCTCTGAGGCTGGGCGAGACAGGCTGACCCCTCCGCTGGATCCCCGGTAGGTGGAGACCAGGCCCGACATCGACAACTGGGAGATGATCTTGGCCAAGAAGGGTGCCGGGATGCTCTGCCGCTCGGCGATCTCTTGCGTGGACGTTCTGCCGTTCATGGGCAACGCAGCCAAGTCGACGATAACTCTGACGCCATAGTCGGTCCGTCTGCTGATCTCCATGGATGATGTATCCTCTCGTGCAGGCTGCGGGCCGGCCAAATCGGACAAGATTGGCCCAATTAGGAGCAGTATATCCGCTCGGCTTGATTTTGTCAAGCCGGCTGTTCGCGAGTATAATGGCTCTGTCCCTGCGCCTGGCCCGGATCGCGAGAGACCTGCGATAGCCATCGAGCCTGGCCCTACGGATCTGGTGATCCTGAGGGAGCTACGGGGGCAGGCGCGGCAGAGGATCGATGGAGGAGGTGTTTCGGTGAGCAAGACACACACGCTCGGGCGGCGGTTGCTACGCCCTGACGCGGTGGACAAGGTGACCGGTCGGGCGCTCTTTCCCGGCGACCTGGAGATGGAGGGCGCCCTGGCGATGAAGGTGCTGTTCAGCAGCCAGGTCCATGCCCGGATCGTCTCGATTGAACTCTCGGAGGCGGAGAGACTACCGGGTGTCGTCGCGATTCTGACGCACAAGGATGTGCCGGTCAACGAATACGGGCTGATCTACAAGGACCAGCCAGCCTTGAACGGCGACAAGGTGCGGTCGCTCTTTGACCGGGTGGCGCTCGTGATTGCCGAGACGCCACAGATCGCCGAGCGGGCTCGAGATCTGATCCGGGTGGAGTACGAGCCCTTACTCCTGCTGACCGATCCGCGTGAGTCGATGAAGCCGGGCGCGGTGGCGATACATGATACCTGGCCCGACAACGTGCAGAGCCACCAGCGGATTCGCAAGGGTGATGTGGATGCGGTGTTTGCGCGGGATGACGTGGTCATCATCGAGTCGGACTATTTCACTCCGCACCAGGAGCACGCCTACCTGCAACCAGAGGCAGGCATCGGGTTCATCGACGAGGAGGGCCGGGTGGCGGTGCATTCGGCCGGGCAGTGGAACCACGACGACCAGCACCAGATTGCCCATATGCTGGACCTGCCGCTGGATCAGGTGCGCGTGATCTATGCGCCGGCAGGCGGCGCGTTCGGCGGGCGCGAGGACATGTCGGTGCAGCACCTGCTGGCGCTGGCTGCCTTTTGTCTGGAGCAGCGCGGCATCCGGCGCCCGGTCAAGATCGTCTGGCACCGCACCGAGTCGTTTCGCGGGCATCACAAGCGCCATCCCTACTACATGCACTGCAAGAGCGCGGCAAGCAAGGATGGCAAGCTGCTGGCGGTCGACGCGACCCTCATCGCCGACATTGGCGCCTACAGCTCCTCGAGCTCGGCCGTTCTGAACAACGCGGTGAGCATGGTCTACGGCCCCTACGAAGTGCCCAACGTCCGCGTGGATGGCTACAACGTCTTTACGAACAATCTGGTGTGTGGCGCGTTCCGTGGTTTCGGCGCGCTGCAGGGGATCTTTGCGGCAGAGATGCAGATGTCGCGCCTGGCCGATGCGTTGGGCATGGACCCGATGATCTTCCGGCTAAAGAACGCGCTGCGCGAGGGTTCGGTGCTGGCGACTCAGAGCGTGATCCCGCCGGCTGTGTCGATCCGCGAGACGATGATGCATGCCGCCGAGGCGGCCGGTTGGACAGATCAGGGAAAGCCAGCGCCCGAAGGCGAGGTCTCGGACAAGACCCTGCGCGGCATCGGTGTCGCCGCGGGCTATAAGAACGTGTGCTACAGCTTTGGGTTCCCCGACAAGTGCACGGCGGTCTGCGAGCTGCTCGGTGACGAGGCAGCGGAGAAGGCGGTGATCAAGATCGGCATCTCCGAGGTGGGACAGGGCACGCTGGGCGCCATGAGCCAGATGGCCGCCGAGACCCTGGGCCTGGCCTACGAGCAGGTCACCCTCGTGAATGAGGATACCTCCGAGGTGCCAGAGGCAGGCAGTTGCAGCGCGTCGCGGCTCTCGTTCATGGCAGGAAACGCGATCAAGCTGGCCTGCGAAGCCGCGCTTGAGCAGTGGCGTGCGGGGGAGCGGCCTGCCACCGCGGAGCGGACCTATCGCCCGCGCGAGACGACGATGTACGATCCGGACACGGGCGTTTGCGACCCGCACGTCACCTATGGCTACGGGACGCAGATCGTGGAGGTGGAGGTCAATGCAGAGACCGGCGAGGTGCGCCTGCGCAAAGTGTGGGCCGCCCACGATGTAGGCCGGACCATCAACCCGCTGCACGTGGAGGGCCAGATACATGGCGCCATCAGCCAGGCTCAGGGCTGGACGCTGCTGGAGGACTTTATCATGGAGGATGGGCAGCTCCGCACCAAGAGCTATGCCGACTATTTGATCCCCACGGTGTATGACATGCCGGACGAGATCCATCCTCTGATCCTGGAGGTGGCCGATCCGCAGGGTCCGTACGGGGTGCGCGGGCTGGGAGAGATGCCCATGCTGGTGCTGGCTCCCGCCATCCTCGATGCCATCCACGACGCTACGGGTATCTGGTTCACCAAGCTTCCGGTCAAGGCCGAGGACGTGCTGCTGGCGCTGGATGCCCGGCGGGAAAGCGCTGGGGAGGCGGGCGCGGGATGAGCGTTGTCGCCAAGGTAACCTGGGTTGAGGACAAGCGGTTCGTGGGTAGCGCTTCGTCGGGGCATGCTGTGGTGCTGGATGCCGGCACCGAGAAGCAGGCGCCGTCGCCCATGGAGTTGCTGCTGATCGGGATGGCAGGCTGCACGGCCTACGACGTGATGGCCATCCTGCAGAAAAAGCGGCAGGCGGTGACCGGCCTGGAGGTCAACGCGCGGGCCGAGCGAGCCGAGGAGCCGCCCCGCGTGTACACGGCCATCGACGTCGAGTACGTGGTGCGGGGTCGGGGCATCAAGCCCAAGGCAGTGGAGGATGCCATCAAGCTGTCCGAGGAAAAGTACTGCTCGGCCGCGGCTATGATGGGCAAGACGGCGCAGATCACCTCAAGCTACCGCATTGTGGAAGATGGTTGAGCCCGAGAGCCAACCGAGATGGGCCTGAGCGCACTGTCAGCCAAGGCGATGTCAGAGGGCCTGGGCACGCGGGTCACCGGCCGTAACCTGTTCTACTGGCCCGAGATCGGTTCGACCAATGACGAGGCCCGCCGCCTGGCGGGCGAGGGCGCGCCAGAGGGAACGCTGGTCATTGCCGACTACCAGACCAGAGGGCGCGGGCGGCTGGACCGGGAATGGGCCGCGCCGCCAGGTAGTAGCCTGCTGATGTCGCTGGTTTTTCGTCCCGAACTGGAGGCGCACCAGGTGCAGCGGCTGACCATGAGTTGCGGCCTGGCTGTGGTCGACGCCATCGCGCAGGAGACCGGTCTGCGCGCTGGGCTCAAATGGCCCAACGATATCCTGATTGCGGGGGCCAAGGCCGGCGGGATGCTGACCGAGATCGAGCTGGACGGAGCGCAGGTCGAGTACGCTATCGTCGGCATCGGGCTGAACGTGAACCTCGATCCGGCCTTGCTCCCGGGCGATCTGTCAGTACCGGCAACGAGTCTGCGTCACGAGCTAGGATCTGAGGTGGCGCGTTTGCCTCTGCTGTGGGCGTTGCTCCAGAGGATCGAGCACAGGTACACGGCGCTCAAGGCCGGGCACTCCCCGCACGGTGAGTGGGCCTCCCGACTGGTGACGCTGGGCAAGCCGGTGTCGGTGTCGGGTAGCGGGACGGTGCTGGAGGGCGTAGCCGAAGGGGTGGACGCGGACGGCGCATTGCTGGTGCGCGCGGGAGACGGCCGCGTGGAGAGGGTGTTGGCAGGGGACGTGTCGCTGCGGAACCTCGGCTGAGCTGCGGCTTTCTTGACAATTCTGATGTTTCAGGTTATGCTATGCTCAACCGCGAAGGGAGTGAGGAGCATGTTTGAGTCATTAGACATTCGCCACTGGTTGATCATCGCCGTTCTGATCTTGATCAACGTCGTCATCTTTGGCTGCATCATCCTCCTGTTGACCGACAAGGTTGTATTGCAGTTTCTCTAATCGAGCTGGACCTTGGCGATCGCACGGGCTATCTGGGCAAGGCCCGGGCGTTGTGGGCATTGTGTGCCAGGCAACAGAGGATAGTCTGTGCCTGGCACGTGGCATTTTGATAGATGGGTCGGGACAGCCGCTCAGATTGGCAAACGGGTGACAATTCTGCTATAATACGCGCCGTTTGGCGAGATGATGGGAAAGGACCTGATGGGGCGAGCTATGGATAGAACGGAAATCGGGCGGCGGATGCGACAGGAACTGCGGGGGATGCTCAGGTTGAGCCCTCTGGTGCTGGCAGCGCTTTTGCTGGCGATCCTACTGTGGGGAGCAGATTCGGCGGCGATATCGGGCTTTTTCCAATCCTCGCCCGTCGACACCCCGACGGCGACCCTAGCCCCGACGGAAACCGCAAGCCCAGAACCAACTGAGACGCTGGTGGCCACTGCGGAGGTGACTGCGACCGCCACAATCAGCATCACCGCAACCACCATTCCTCTGGAAACACCTACGGAGGCGCTTCCGACAGAGACCGAGCCGCCCACGGCAACAGCTGCGCCGACGGAGCCGCCCGCGACAGACACGCCCCCTGCCCTGGAGACGGCTGAGCCGGCGGAAGCAGAGGGGACATCCGAGGAGAGCCTGCGCTACCCCGAGGGGGACACGGAGCTCAAGTTCGATTGGGGGATGTTGTTCGATGCCCTTGCCCTATTTTTCTCCTACGCATGGCTAGTCTGTGGCATTCTTGTGTTCCTCGGGGTTCCCGTCGTCCTGTACTTCTTGTGGAGGACGGCAGAGCGCCGGCAGGAAGAGGAGCGGCTGCTGGCAGGTGAAGAGGCTCAGAAGGCAGAAGGGGAGAGCCAGGAGGAAGAGGCCCAGGAGGAGGAAGAGGAGAGCCAGCAGGGAGAAGATTGATTGCCTGTGGCTAACCTTTCACGGATAGATCCGGCGCGGGTGCTCTTGTCAAAAGGAGCCCCGCGCTGTTGTGTGTAGCCGGACAGGACAGGCGGGCAGAGGGTGGAGAGGGTCGGTATCGTGGCTAGGGGGAAACGCGCCTGGCTGTTGGTGGGGCTGGTGGGGCTCGCTTTCGCCCTGAGAGTCGCGGGCCTCGACCTCCAGAGCCTGTGGCGCGATGAGGTGGATGCAATCCGCTTTGCCACCCGCCCGTGGGGTGACCTGTTCCGCATGTTTGTGACGCCGGGGCAAAACGGGCCACTCTACTACCTGCTCCTGCGCCCGTGGCTCGCTCTGGCGGGACTGAGCGAATACGCGCTGCGCTTCTTCTCGGTGTTCTTTGGCACGCTGGCGGTGCCCCTGATCTACCGGCTGAGCCGCCGCCTCTTCCCCGCACTCCCATCCCTGGGACTGCTCGCGGCGGGTCTCACGGCGACATCGCCCTACCTGATCTGGTACGGCCAAGAGGGCAAGATGTACAGCCTAGTGCTTGTCCTCGCCCTTCTCTCGATGGACCGGTATCTGGCTGCGCTGGAACGGGGGGGCTGGCAGCGGTGGTTGTCGTACGTCGTCATCACCGGCGCGACCGTCTATGTTCATTTCATCGCAGCACTTCTTGTTCCCGTGCAGTTCGTGGCTTTTCTGTTGTCGGGCAGTGGGACCCGCAAGGAACGCTGGAAAGGCTGGCTGGGTAGCACGGGCCTGCTCCTGTTGCCCTTTCTGCCGCTGCTGCGCTGGCAGGTGCCTCTGGCTCTGAGCCCGGCAGAGACCGGCTACGAATTCAAGCCCCTGCACGAAATGCTGGTCTCGTTGTTCGCGAGCTACAGCCTGGGGCCGGCTGCCGGCAGCCTGACCTGGGCCGCGCTCCTGTTTGCGTTTCTCCTGCTTGCGGGGTGGCTGCTCTGGCGCGAGGACCGGTCGCACCTGGCCAAGCTGGCGCTCCTGACCGGCTGGCTGTTCATCCCCGTGCTGGGCCTCTTTTTGGTCACGCTGGTGCGGCCCATGTATACAGCCCGGTATCTTGTCTTTGTGCTCCCGGCCTACCTGATCCTGCTGGCGGCTGGTTTGGTCGCCATCGCCCGGCGTTCGCGGCTGCTGGCGGGGCTGTTGCTGACGGCGCTGTTGGTGTCGAATTCTCTCATGATCTGGCGCCAGGCAGCGGTGCCGATGAAACCCGACTTTCGCGCGGCGACCAAATACGTGGCTAGCAGGATGTCGCCGCACGATCTGCTCATCTTCCAGATCCCGTACGGGCGCCATTCCTTTGACTATTACCTGGAGCGCTACCGGATGCAGGAGCAAAAGGAAGCAGAGGCCAGTCCTCGCCCGGACCCGGATCTAGCCTACGAGGTCTTTGCCCCGCTGGTGGCGAGCGCTGGAGCGCCGTACCGCTGGGCCGATGGGCTGTACACCAACGGCGGCATGGCTCCCGAGGCCGTCGACTCGTCGATGGAGCGGCTGACGGCAGGGGTAGATACCGTCTGGCTGATCGCCACCGAGGTGGAGATGTGGGACAAAGACGGGCTTGTTCAGGCCTGGCTGGGACGGCACGCGGCCCTGGGGGAGGAGGCTGAATTTGTCCGTGTGTCCGTTTATAGGTACGACTTTCGCTAGTCCAGCTTGACAAGCAGACGGTAGCCTGTTATAATTGTGCTGATAAAAATTGAAAATACAGGGGGTGTGAGATGAAGATCCAAGTCGGCATGGAAGCTCCTGATTTCGAGCTGACGAGCCATTTGGACGATACGGTGCGGCTCAGCGAGTACCGGGGCCGGCATCATGTCCTTGTGGCATTCTTCCCCATGGCATTTACGCCTGTTTGAACGAACCAGATGCCTTCGTACGAGCTCGAGCTCTACAAGTTCGAAGGCTACAATACCCAGGTTCTGGGTATCAGCGTGGACCATATCCCGGCTCTCAAGGCTTGGGCCGAGAGCCTGGGGGGCATCAGCTATCCCTTACTCAGCGACTTTTGGCCTCACGGCGCGGTGGCAGAGCTGTACGGTGTCCTGCGCCCGGAAGGCAAGTCGGAGCGAGCGCTGTTTGTGGTGGACAAGGGGGGCATTGTCCGTTACGTGGACATTCACGACATCGACGATCTGCCCGACAACGAAGAGATCTACAAGGTGCTTCGCGAGTTGGAGCCGGATGCCATCATCCCGGAAAAGCCGCCGGAAGATGCGCCTGCGGTGGAGGAAGAGGTGGAACCAGAGGCCGCAGCACCCAAGTCGGTGACGATGTACTGCCGGCCTGGCTGCATCGACTGCCGGCTGGCCCAGCGCTTCCTTGCTCGAAAGAACGTGCCCTACACGGAAGTGAACGTGCGCGCCGATCCTGAGGCAGAGGCCCAGGTGCGCGAGTGGACCGGCGGCGACCTGGTCTCGCCGGTGTTTGACATTGACGGAACGATTATCATCGACTTTAAGCGGGCGGAGCTGATCAAGGTCTTGGGACTGGAGTAGCGGGGCTGGAAACAGCGCTTTTGGCAGCGATGGTTGGAGGATGGCTCTGGGGCAGTGTCCCAGGGCCATCTCGGTTTTTAGGCTGGCTCATAGGGACTCGGGCATTGACGCGAATTTGCAGGATTTTGCATTCGCGGGTATAATTCGCCATGTCGGTCGCTGACAGAATGGTAAAGTATGATAAAATGACGCTAGACATTGAGGATTGCGTAGAGCACAGCATGAAGTGCAGGGATTCGCGTTCTATGTGGAGGATCAGAGAGAGTGTGCTGTTGCTGTTACTCGTTGCGACGCTGATGCTGGCCGGATGCGGCGGCGACACGCCAGACGAGGAAGCGACAGCGGGTCCAGATACATCGGGGCAGGTCGTCGTTGTACTCCCCACGGCAGAGCAAGCGGCCCCTGCCGCGACAGAGGTACCTCCAACGGTCACTCCCACACCGACCCCGCCAGCACCCCTCGCTGCCATGGTCAATGGGCAGTACGTCTTCCTCGCGGACTATGAGGCGAGGGTGAGGCAGTATGAGGAGGCCCTATTCGATCAAGGGGTCGACCCGAACACGGAGGAAGGGCAGGGTTTCCTTAGAGATGCTCGCCGGGATGTCCTGGAGGGGATGATCGACACGGCTCTGATCGAGCAGGAGGCCGGGGCGCTGGGCATCACGCTCACGGATGAGGAACTGGAGGCGCAGGTCATCTCGGATATCGAAGAGGGCGGCGGTCAGCAGGCATTCGAAGAGTGGTTGCAGGGAACCGGCCTGACGCGCGATGACTACAAGGAGATGATCCGCCAGTCGATAGTATCGCAGCGCGTGATGGAGGTGGTCACGGCTGCGGTGGGGAGTGTGGCGGAGCAGGTCCATGTCCGTCACATTGTGGTGGACAGCGAGGAAGCGGCCCAAGAGATCAAGGCTATGCTGGAGGGCGGCGCCGACTTCACAGAGCTGGCGCGGGAGCGTTCTCTGGATCTGATCACAAAGGATAACGGGGGCGATCTCGGATGGTTTCCCCGCGGAGTGGTCGCGCTCGAGCTGGAGACTGCGGCATTCGGCCTTCAGCCCGGCGGAGTGAGCGACGTGATCCAGCTTGGAGAGGGGTACCACATCATCCAGGTGATGGAGCGAGATGCCGCGCATCCCCTGTCGCCCGAGGCACAGTTCGAGCTCCGGATGGCTCTCTTTGAGGAGTGGCTGGCCGAAAAGAGAGCTGCGGCGACAATCGAGCGCTTTGTCGCCGAGTAGACAAATCTGCAATTCTTTGGTATAATCCAATACGACCGGAGGTGCAATGCGGCGCTCGCTGCGGGGAAGGACCATATGGATAGTGGTGGCCGTGGCTGGCCTCTTGCTGGTGGCGGCCGTCGTTGTCGTCGTCAGCCTGATGGATCTGGGCCAGCCGCAGGGCACTGCCTGGCAGAGCCCTATGCTCGCCATCCTACCCGCCGAGATTGCGCCAGACCTGGCGATCTATCCCCTGGCCGGGGCTTCGGAGTTGGATACGGTGGATGCTGCCATCGAGAACGGCGATCTTGACACGGCCTATGCCGCCCTGGTGTTCGGCGTTGACCTAGCCGAGACACAGCGGATCGGGCGGCTGACCTTGCTGGGAGAGCGCTTTATCGAGGCCGAGAAGCCGGAGCGCGCGGCCCTCGCTTACCAGCAGATCGTGGACACGGCTGTGCTCAGTCCGCATCTGCACGATCCGGCGAGAGCCGATGCGTTGCTGGCCAGCGGTCGAGGGTGGGCTTCCCTGGGCGAGCAGGACAAGGCCTTGGATGCGTACGATCAGGCCTATTTGATTGCGACCCAGAGCCCCTATTTGCAGATGGCCAATCGCCGGGCTCTGCTGATCGCGCTCGAAACGGCCTATGAGGATCTGGGCAAAGCCGACCGGGCAGGGGCAAGCCGGGGCGCAATCATCAAGCTGGATCAGGACACGACGCCCCATCCCCCTGTCTCTCCGGGAGGGGTACCTGAGCTATTGCAGGGCGATGAGGTGGTCTCGTCCCCCGAGGTGGGTGCATTAGAGGACGCGCGCCGGGAGGCGGCTTACCTGCTTATCGAGCCGCTGTCCGCAGGAGAACTGCCCCCGGAAGAGCTAGTGGCGAACCTCGCGCAGGCGCTGAAGGCAGAGGATGCAGCCAAGCTGGCACTCTATCAACAGGAGTCAGAGTCGACAACCCAGCCCAGCAGGCGGATCGGTATCGATCGGCAGTTGGTCCGTTGGCTGATGCTCAAGTACAAGGTTGCGTCGCAAGGGTTTGGGTTGCAGCTCGTGCCCGAGTGGGAGGCCGAGCTAGCAGAGATCCAATCGGCGTTGAGCAAGGCCCAGGAGGGGCTCTTCTACGACTACGAGGATCTGGTGACGGCATTGCCTGATGCCTCGCTGGTGGGACCAGGCAGCTACGCAGTGCGCAGACAAGTTCTGCTTGATGGCCGACTGGGTAGATATCCCAACTACCCCGCCGAGCAACTGGCGGACAAGTTGCAGGACGCTGCGAGGAACCTGATCTC
>JBFFCR010000024.1:0-17370 GCA_041559855.1 Anaerolineae bacterium
ATGTGCCTTTCAGTCAGCCGGCCACAAAGACAGCATCGGCTCCTTTCTCAAAGGCTCTCAACAGGTGCAGAACGTCGACCTTGCCGGTACATGGTAGGTGCAACACCTTTACGTTGGGCGGGTAGCTCAAACGCATCGAACCGGCCAGGTCGGCCGCAGCGTATGCGCAGTAATGGCAAGCAAATGCCAGGACTTGGGGCTCAAAGTCGGTCATTCTCGGCTCCTAATCATCCCGCCAATGCCAAATCCATGGCCTCGAAGAGGGCCTCTTCTTTGGCCAGAACCTGGTCGTCCGTAAAGTGCTGAAGCTGGATCGCTTTCGCGGGGCACTCGGCCGGGCACAGGCCGCAGCCCCGGCATGCCGCCGCTGCAATCTCTGCGGCGCCCAGAATTCCGCCCACGCCCGCAAGAGCTGGGTTGATTACTGCTGCGCCGAACGGGCAAACCCGGACACAGGTCAAGCAGCCGGTGCACTTTAGCGGGTCCACGACGGCGACGACGCCGCCGACCTCGAGCGTGTCCTTGGAGAGGATGCTCGCTGCACGTGCGGCGGCAGCACCTGCCTGGGCAATAGTCTCATCCAGCAGCTTGGGGTAGTGTGCCATGCCGGCAAGGAATATGCCCTCTGCTGGAAAGTCCACCGGCTGCAGCTTGACGTGGGCTTCCAGGAAGAACCCCTCCAACGTACAGGAGAACTTGAGCATTTCGGCTAGGTCGCGACTGCCGTCAGCGGGGACGATGGCTTCAGAGAGCACGAGCAGGTCGGTCTCAAGGGCGACGTCCTGCCCGATGACATCGTCTGGCACAGTGATCAGTAGCCTGCCGCCGGTGCTGATCTGAGGGCGGGCACCTTCGCGATATCGCAGAAACACAACACCGGCCTCCCGTGCTTGAGTGTACAGCGCTTCCTGGAAACCGTAGGTGCGGATATCACGGTTGTACAGGCCAAAGACCTGGGTTGCCGGGTTCTGTTCCTTGATGCGCAGAGCGTTCTTGGCTGCGACCGAACAACAGATACGACTGCAATAGAAACTGGTTTCGCTGTCCTCTTCGTCCCACGGTCCCACGCATTGGAGCATGACCACGGAACTGGCAGCAGATAGGGCCGGCGACGAACCCGCCGCGGTCAGTGCCTGCTCCAGATCGCCCTGCGTAAGGATGCGAGGATCGCTGCCCAGCCCACGGGCTGCCCCTCGGTACTCCTTTGCGCCGGTGGCGACGATGGTGACGCCGTGCTCAATCAGGCGTTGCGTGGGCTCTGAGCCACAGGCCACAGTGCTGCGAAAGTTTCCGACAAACCCGCCCGACTTGACAACCTCATGATCTACGAGCACCTCGATCTGCGGATGCACTTGCACTCGCCTGATCAAGGCATCGAGGAATGCTCCGACGTCGCCGCCGTCCCCGGTCACCGACAGATCCCGGGCGATGCCACCTAGTTCCTGTTCCCGTTCGACAAGGGTTACATCATATTCCTGGTCGGCCAAGCCAAGGGCAGCCGTCATACCCGCCACGCCCCCGCCAATCACTAGCGCCCTGTGGCTAAGGCTCTGTTCCTCAGTGTAGAGCGGCTCTAGCCGTCTCGAGCGAGCCACGGCCATACGCGTTAGATCTTTGGCCTTCTTGGTAGCCTTCTCCGGCCACAGGGCGTGGACCCACGAGTCTTGGTCGCGGATGTTGGCCATCTCGAACAGATAGGGATTCAATCCTGCCTCGCGGATGGTGTCTCTGAAGATCGGTTCGTGGGTGCGCGGTGTGCAAGACGACACAATGACCCGATTCAGTCCCTTTTCCTCGATCCGTTCCTGGATCAGCTTCAGCGAGTCAGCCGAGCAGGTGTACATTGTGTTCTCGGCGTGCGCTACATTCGGCAGGGTTTCGGCATACGCGGTCACGTCGGCCACGTCCACCACGCCGGCGATATTGCTGCCGCAGCTGCAGATGAACACGCCTATGCGGGGCTCATCCTCGGGCAATACAGTGGTCTCGGGCGGGTACTCGGCCGGTGTGACCAGCGTGCCACGTGCTTGGCCGATGGTCGCCAGCGCAGCCGCGGCCGCGCCCCCGGCTTCGATGACGCTGTCGGGGATGTCCTTGGGTTCGGCAAAGGCCCCACACGCATAGACGCCAGGGCGCGACGTGCTAACGGGCTCAAATGGACGCGTCTGGCAAAAGCCGTACGAGCCCAACTCAATCCCCGCGGCCTGCGCAACAGCATCGACCCCGTCCGGCTTCTCCATGCCGACGCTCAGTACTACAAGGTCGAACCGCTGCCGCTCTAGTTCACCCCCATCAGACACATAGTCGATCCAGAGCTCGCGGGTTGCGGGATCCTCTTTAAGACTTGAGATCTTGCAGCGGTGATAGTGGATGCCCAGTTCCTTGCCACGCTCAAAGTAGGCGTCAAAACCTTTGCTGAAAGCTCGCATGTCTATCTGAAAGATGTGACACTCGACGCCCGGCACGTGAGAAAGCGCCAGCATCGCTTCCTTGGTGGCGTACATGCAACAGATTGAGGAGCAGTAGTCATGATCCTTGTCGCGCGAGCCAACGCACTGTAGGAAGGCGATGCGCTCGGGTTCGGCATGGTCGGAAAGGCGAGTGATGTGCCCGCCCGTCGGCCCGGATGCACTCAACAGTCGCTCGAATTGCATGGATGTGACCACGTTAGCGTATCGCCCGTAGCCAAATTCGCCTGCCCGTTGAGCGTCGTAGAGTTGGTAGCCGGGGGCCAGAATCACGGCGCCAACTTCCAGTGTCTCCTCATAGGGCGCCTGCTGATGGTCAATGGCGTGGGCCTTGCAGGCCAGCACGCATTGATAGCACTCGGAACATACGCCACAAGCCAAGCACCGCTGTGCTTCGGTGAGTGCTTGCTCCTCGCTCATGCAAAGCTCTACCTCGCGGAAATCTCCCACACGTGTCGCTGCGGCAGCCTTGGGAGTCTCGACGCGCGGGCTGAGATCCACTTCGCCCCGGGCGACCATCCCGGCTATCTCGGCGTCGGTGAGTTCTACCCTGGGTAGAGGTGTCAATTCTCGCGGGGTCAGAAGCGCTGCGCCGCGCAAGTAGCGATCGATAGAGAGCGCGCCCCGCCTGCCGGCCGCTATGCCCTCGATCAGGGCACCCGGACCTGCTGCTGCGTCCCCTCCGGCAAAGATGCCTTCTCGGTTGGTCTCAAGGGTTTCGGGGGCAACGTCAAATGTACCCCAGCGGGTAATCTGCAGTCCGTGGTCCTCGTCGAGGAAACTGATCTCCGGCGCCTGGGCGATGGCAGCGACCACTGCATCGCACGGTAGGTCGAACTCGCTGCCCTCAATGGGGATGGGGCGCCGCCGTCCACTCGCGTCCGGCTCCCCCAGCTCCATACGCACGCAGCGCAGCGCAGAGACATGCCCGTTGTCCGAGACTACCTCTATCGGCTGGGCGAGGATCTCCAGGGCGACGCCCTCTTCCAACGCCTCGTCGATCTCCCATTCGTTGGCCGGCATCTCGGCCCGCGTGCGCCGATAGACGATGGTAACCTGGCTTGAACCCAGCCTGACGGCTGTCCGCGCGGTGTCGATAGCCGTGTTGCCGCCGCCGACGACCGCTACGCGGTCGCCCATGTGTGCATCTTCGCCCAGGGCCACTGCGCGCAAGAACGGCACACCGTGGAACACGCCCTCGGCATCATCCTCACCAGGAATGCGGAGCTTTTGGGGCTCGTGGGCGCCGATGGCTAGAAAAATCGCCGCAAAGCCTTCGTCGAACAGCTTGTTGATGTCGCGTATGGGATGATTGAGCTTGAGCTCAACGCCTAGGCCAAGAATCTCGTCTATCTCGCGATTGAGCACCTCACGGGGCAAGCGGTAGGCGGGGATGCCCACCCGGGCCATGCCACCGGCAACAGGGAGGGCCTCAAAGATGGTGACCTGGTAGCCCATGCGTGCCAGAAAGTGGCCAGCAGTAAGCCCGGTGGGTCCTGCGCCCACGACAGCCACTCTGCGCTTGTCCTCCGCTGGCACTTCGGTTGGGGCCTCGGGATAAGGGTGCAATTCCCGGTCATCGACCGGCTTGTCTCCCTGATCCCACATGGCATAGACGGTGTCAGCGACGAATCTCTTGAGGGCGCAGATGGCGACAGGGCCGTCGAGCTTGCCTCGGTTGCACTCTGTTTCGCACGGATGGTGGCACACCCGGCCGACTGTGGCCGGGAAAGGGTTATACTGCTTGATCACTTCCAGGGCATCTTGGTACCGCTGTTCAGCGATGAGGGCAATGTAGCCTTGGGCGCTGGTGTCAGCAGGGCAGGTGAATTTGCAGGGGCTCGTCCCCCTCTTGGAGATGACATAAGCGCTTGGGACGGCCTGCGGGTAGGGTTTGTAGGTCGCCGTGCGTTGAGCCAAGCCTTCGTTGAACTCGCTGGGGACCGAGATTGGGCATACTTTTGCGCAGTCGTCACAGGCAGTGCAGTCATCGAGACTGATGTAGCGGGGGCGGCGCCTGATCGTGGCGCTAAAGTGCCCTGCCTCACCTTCCAGCTGAAGCAGGTCAGAATTGGTCAAGATCTCGATGTTGCGATGACGACCAGCTTCGACCAGTTTGGGCGACAAGATACACATGGCGCAATCGTTGGTGGGGAAAGTCTTATCGAGCTGCGCCATCTTGCCCCCGATGGATGGCTCACGTTCGACCAGGAAGACCTTGACGCCAGAGTCTGCTAGGCTTAAGGCAGCCTGAACTCCAGCAATGCCCCCTCCTACGACGAGCGCTGCTCCTACTGCGTTCAAGTCCGTCGATTCCGCCATCGGGTGCTCCTCAATTGGCCCCTGTTTTCTGCGTGCTCCTCGTTGCAGCACAGCGCCAGCGTGGCTGCCAGGCCACGCTGGTCAGGGCGCCCGTTTGATGATGCTGCCTGGCCCGGCAGCACAGAGACGCAAGGCCGTTCTGAGTATACTGCAAACGTGCACCCCTGTCAAGGAGATTCTCGTTTCCTTTTCTCACGAGGAGCCACATGCCGTCGTTGGTGCACAGTCACGGCGTCGTCTTCCTTCGCAGCGGACTGGGCCCCAGCCTGCGCACCCGTTCCGTCATCTGCGCTGCGGCATTCGCGAAGCCATGTGCTTGGCTTCCAGACATGTAAAAGATGCCCAGTCGATCACCCTCCAGTCCAAGTTCCTTTAAGAGCTCGCGGGCATAGGCTAGTCGCTTGGTCGCGCGTACATTCCCATGCACATGGTGGCAGTTGCCAATGGGGCAGGCGACGATATACACGCCATCGGCCCCTTCCTCAAAGGCCTTCAGGATATACTCCACATCCACTTTTCCTGTGCAGGGAAAGCGGAACAGCTTGACGTTGGCTGGATAGGTCAGGCGCAACGCGCCAGCCGTGTCCGCCGCCATGCTGCCGCAGTAGATACAGGTAAAAGCTGTCAATTCGGGTTCAAAGCCGTTGTCCGTAGGTCCGCTCATGGTCGTTCTCCACAGTTAGGCTGGCATCCATTGACCAAGGATCGGCTGGTCAGCCAGCACGATCTGTTCGTCGCGGTAATGGCGGAGCTGGATGGCGTTAGCCGGGCACTCGCTCGTGCAAGTGCCGCAGCCGGTGCACAGTGATGGCTCAATGTACGCCGCCCCAATGATGCGTCCGACGCCGGTGGCATCGGGATTGATGCTGGGAATGTGAAATGGGCAAACTCGCACACAGGTCAAGCAGCCCACGCACTTGCTCTGATCGACGATGGCAATGGTGCCACCTACCTCGAGCTGCTCCTTGCTTAGAATGGTCATCGCACGGGCCGCCGTCGCCAGAGACTGGGCGATGGTTTCTTCCATGAACTTGGGATAGTGCGCCAGACCTGCCAGAAAGATGCCCTCTCGAGTAAAGTCCATCGGTCGAAGCTTCAAGTTGTCCTCCAAATAGAAGCCTTCGCTGGACAGGGGCACTTCCAGAATCCTGGATAGCTCCTTGTTGCTCTCGGCAGGCAGGATGGCCATAGACAGAGCCAGAAGGTCGGGCCTGAAGGTGAGCTGTTGATCCAGGATCACATCGCGCACCCGCACCTCAAGCTGGCCGTAGTTGACCTGCACCTGCGGTGGGTCGTCCTCGGCATAGCGCAAGAAGATGACGCCGCGCTCCCTTGCCTCGGTATAATATTCCTCCCGGAATCCGTAGGTGATCAGGTCCTTGTAAAGAACATATACCTGGCAGTCTGGGTTGATCTGCTTGATCGCGATGGCGTTCTTCATGGTGTTGGTGCAGCAGGTTCGGCTACAGAAGTGGACCAGCTGCTCCGGGGGACTGACGCACTGGATCATTACCACCTGACCAAGCTCGCGGGCTGTATCAACGTTCTCAGCTAACTGCTTCTCGAGTTCGAGCTGCGTGACAATGCGGGGGTCATGCCCGTAAAGGTAGGCATCGCCCTTGTACTCACGGCCGCCTGTCGCAACCACTGCGACGCCGTGCTCAACTTCCCAGCAGCGGGCCGGATCTCCGTTGCCGGCATAGCTCAAGCGGGCGCGAAAGTTGCCAACGTGGCCCTCGAATCCGATTAGCTCAGTGTTGTAGTGGAGCGCGATTCGTTCATGGCTATGCACGCGCTTAACTAGCGCCTGGAGCAGCCGCTGAGGGTTGGGTCCCTCTGCGGTTCTGTAGAGGTGGCACAAGTTGCCGCCCAGTTTGCCGTCTTTCTCGATCAAAGATACGTCATATCCCTCATCGGCAATGGCCAAGGCCGACGTCATACCAGCCAAACCGCCGCCTATCACCAATGCTGAGCGATTGAACTCACGGCGCTCCTTGTCGTAGGGTTGAAGGTGTCGGGCGCGAGCGATGCCGACCCGCACCTCCTCCTTGGCCTTTCTTGTCGCGCCTGCGGGGTCGTCGGCGTGAACCCAAGCGCAGTTGTCACGCAGGCTCACAAACTCCAACAGCTGGGGGTTGAGTCCCTCTTGCCGGAGGATACGTTGGAACAGTGCCAGGTGCGTACGTGGCGTGCAGGCGCCGACGACTATGCGGTTGAGGTCATGCTCGCGTATCGCTGCGCGGATGGCCTCGGGTCCGCCTTGCAGGCAGCCGTATTCCAGTGCTGCTGAATGGACCACTCCGGGTAGCTCCGCCGTTGCCGTCAGCACGGCATCCACATCCACAATCTGGTCGATGGCAGGGTGACAATAGCAGGCGAAGACGCCGACGCGCGGTTCGCACTGGCTGACGTCTCGCTCGGGCGGATAGTCGGGCCCCGAGGTCTCGGTGCCAGACTTGCCTGACAGAAGCGCCATGCAGCGCGCAGCCGCACCGCTGGCGTCCATGACCGTTTCGGCAATCTCTTTCGGTGTAGCAAATGCGCCGGCGACAAAGACACCCGGGCGACTGGTGTCCAGGGGTTCGAACTTGTCGGTACTGCAGAAGCCATATTCGTTGAGCTCGATCTGCATGTCCTCGGCCAGGGCCACTGCCTTTGGCGGTGGCTCGCTGCCGACCGAGAGCACCACCATGTCAAAGGTTTTGCGCCGCAGCGTGCCCTGTTCGTTGTGGAAGTGAAGTGTCAGGTTGTGGTTGACAGCGTCTTCCTTGATCTCTGAGATGCGGCAGCGCGTATAATCTACGTTCCACAGGTCCTTCGACTGCTCAAAGTAGGCGGTGTATTCCTTGCTGAACGCCCGTTCGTCCATTATAAAGACTTCGCATTCGACACCCGGCAGCCGCTGCTTGGCCAGGACCGCTTCCTTGGTGGCATACATACAGCAGATTGATGAGCAATACGGGTGCTCCTGATCGCGAGAGCCAATGCATTGCAGCCAGGCGATCCGCTCCGGGATCTTGCCGTCCGATGGCCGTTCAATCACTCCCTCGGTAGGTCCGGAGCGGCTGGCCAACCGTTCGAACTGCAAGCCTGTAACCACATTGGGATAGCGACCGAAGCCTAGCTCCTCCGCAGGGGTGGGATCGTAGAGCTTGTAGCCAACAGCCAGGATGATGGCCCCGACGTCGATTTCTTCGAACCAGCCCTCATCATCGAGATAAATGGCTTTGGTCGGGCAGATCTGCTCACATTTGCGACAAGGCTCACAATACGGTCCTTTCTCGATCGCATACGCGTTGGGGGCGGCCCTGACAGAGGGCTTGTATGCTGCCCTGCGCGTTACCAAGCTGGCCTGGTACTCGCTTGTGAGGTCAACGGGGCAGACCAGCGAGCATTCGTCGCAGTTGATGCACAGGTTGACATCGACGTAGCGGGGTCGGTGATGCACCTTGACCCGGAAATCACCGGGTAGTCCCGCAGCGCCCACTACGGTGCTGTTGGTCATGATCTCGATGTTGCGGTGCCGGCTGTGGTCAAGGAGAAATGGGGAGAGCGAAGGGCGCGAGCATCCGTATCCATGGTCCGATGTGCCGCGGCACAGGACACAGTCGTGTGTAGGAAACATAAAGCCCAACTGCGAGACGATCCCGCCGAGGCTGGGCGCCGAATCCAATAAATACACCTTGTACTCCGAGTCAGCAAGATCCACGGCGGCTCGCATGCCTGCCACGCCGGCGCCGACGACCATCACTGATCCACGCATTCTCCGTTGAACCAAGACCGACCTCCTAGGTTACGGAATGAACAGAGCCCCTGGGTCCAGTCCGGGGCTCGAAGGGACGGTTGTCTCAAGTACCGCGCAACCGCATGGGCCTGAGATCTGTGCCAGGCGGGGGGCCGGCTCACAGGCTCTTCTGTGAAACGCGTGCGCCATACCTGTCAACTCCCCCTCGAGTCGTGCTCTGGTCCTGCTGGGCTACCGCCCATCTGGCAGCCGGCAGGCATTATACTCGATCTCGAAGGAGAATGCAAGACAGGCAATTGCTGTTGGGCGTGAGCCAGAGTCACCTGCGCGGCCCAGGAGGATGGGCAGTTCCGGCAGCGTGCCGTCGTGCGGTATTGTTGATCGAATTCTGCCACCGTGCTATAATTCGGCACGGAGGGTTGACACTGCGACAGGTCACGGAGATGGTGATGAGAAGCAAGCGCACGTTCAGCGAATCTTCTTCCGGGCGCCTTCGGTATAGCGCCTGGCCCGCTGTGGGCGTGTCCGCCGCAGCGTTCGCCGTGTACCTGATCACCCTCGCGCCGAGCCTGACCAATGCGAATTATGGCACCGATGGCGGCGACCTGATCTCTGCAGCACGGGTCCTGGGTGTCCCTCATCCCACTGGCTATCCCACGTACACGATGCTGGCCTGGCTCTTCACCCAGCTTCCCATAGGCACTATCGCCCATCGCGTCAACCTGCTGTCGGCGGTCTGCGCTGCTCTCGCGGTCGGCGTCTTCTATTCTGCAGCCCGTCGCGTTCTACCGCCAAAAACGCCGCCGTTGCTCGTTCCGGCGCTCGCAGCGCTAACGTTGGCGTTCTCTTCCCTGCTCTGGTCGCAGGCCGTGATCGCCGAGGTTTATGCCCTGCTGGCACTCTTTGCGGCAGTGTTGCTGTGGTGCCTCGTTCGCTGGCGGGATGCCATGCGCGACCGGTACCTGTGGCTGGCTGCATGCACGCTCGGGCTGGCTCTGGGCAATCACCTGACCATCCTGTTCTGGGCGCCAGCTGCTCTGATCACACTGTGGCCCGAGCGCCGTAGCTGGATGCGCGTGAAGACGCTATTGCCTGCAGCGGCGTTGCTTGTCCTCGGGCTGAGTGTCTACGCCTACTTGCCCCTTGCGGCCAGACATGGCCCGCCAGTGAATTGGGGCAACCCAGAGACCTGGAAAGGCTTTGCATGGGTGGTTAGCGGAAAGCAGTACCAACGATTCGCCTTTGGAGTCCGGTGGCCTGACATCCCAGGTCGCCTCGCTGCCTGGGCGGAGCGTCTCGGCGATCAGTTCGGTTGGTGGGGCCTTGCTGCCGCCTTGATTGGGGGCTGGGGCCAGTGGCGCCGTGACCGTAGGCTTGCCCTGTTCAGCGTCGCATGGATGTGTCTGACGGCAGTTTATGCCTTCTTCTACAACACCGGCGATTCGCACGTTTACTTGCTGCCTGTCGTGATGTTGATGGCGCTTTGGTGGGGTGAGGGGATTCATCTCTTGCTGGGTATGGCGCGTTCGTTGCGACCCGTCTGGCAGCGCCTGGTACTGGTGCTCTTGGTGCTCCTGCCACTGGGCTCGGCGGCGATGCACTGGGGGGCAGTCGATCCCGACGATGATTGGGAGTTGGACGCATACATCCACCAGGCGCTGGATGCCGTGGAACCTGGCGCCCTTATCATCGTGCGGGCAGATCGGCCGACTTTCGCTCTGTGGTACGGGGTCTATGCCGAGGGACTGAGACCGGATGTCCGAGTGGTGAGCGGTCCGTTGTTGGCCTATATCTGGTATCGCGATAACATGCGACTACTATACCCTGACCTGAGTATCCCCGTGCCAACAGGCGGGAATCTCACTTGGGACGATCTGGTTTACCGCCTAGCTGCGAGCAACACTGAAGTGCCGACCTATCTTACGGACTTTAAGGAGGAGTGGCGGGAGTGGTTCGAGCTCACCGAGGTGGGAACGGGTCCCATCTATCGTGTGCGGCTGGTAGAGTCGCTGGGGCCGTGATGGAGGGCGCGGTGATCACACTTGAACTTCCGGCATCCCTGAAATCTCGTTTGAGTCAGGGGCACCCCTGGGTGTATCGCAACCAGTTGCAGGTCTTGCCAGAGCTGCCGTCGGGCGTGTGGGTGCGGGTGCGGTGCGGTGGTTTCTCGGTCTTTGGTCTGTGGGATGCGCACAGTGCTATTGCCGTGCGCCTGTTCTCGCAACGTGCAGTGCCCGACCAAGAGTGGGTGGCGAAGCGGGTCGCTGAGGCGTGGTCGCTGCGCGCACCCGTCCGCGCCGGTGCGACCTCTGCATACCGTTGGATCTTTGGTGAGAGCGATGGGCTGCCTGGCATCGTCGTGGACCTCTATGACCGGTTTGCTGTGATCTTGACCTACGTCGAGAGCGTCGGGGTGCTGGTTCCCTGGGTGGCAGAGGCGCTCCACGCGCATAGAAGCCTGCAGGGGGTGCTTTTGAGACCGTTTGGCGGCGAATTGCGGCCTCTGTGGGGGCGCCTGCCTCCTCGCGACCTTGTGATTGAGGAGCATGGGCTCCTCTACCATGCTGACCTGGCTGCTGGTCAGAAGAGCGGCCTCTACTTCGACCAGCGGGACAATCGACTGGCCTTGGGCTCATGGTGTCGCGACAAGACGGTTCTCGACTGCTTCTGCTACGTCGGCGGCTTCTCACTGAATGCAATGCGTGGGGGTGCTGCCCATGTGACAGCTTGTGACTCGGCTGGCGCTGCCGTGGAGGCGGCTCGGGGGAACTTTGCGCTTAACGGCTTCGACGCGGCGCGACACGAGTTCGTGACACAGGACTGCTTCGATTTGCTCAGGCAGTTTGGTGCAGAGGGACGGCTGTTTGACGTCGTTGTCCTCGATCCCCCCAGCTTTGCCAGGGAGCGAAAGAGGCGCCAGGCCGCGGTGCGAGCCTATGTTCGTTTGAATCGCTTGGCGTTGGGGTGCGTGAAGCCAGGAGGGTTGCTCGTTTCGGCCAGTTGCACCAGCCAGGTCTCGGCTGAGGAATTCCGCGAGGCCCTTGGTGTGGCTGCGCAGAAGGCGGGCAAAAGGCTGATCACGGTGTACGAGGCGGGCCAGGCGGTCGATCATCCCGTCCCGACTCATTTCCCCGAGGCCCGCTACCTCAAGTTTGTGGTTGGCCATGCGATGCGGACGCTGTAGGTGGGCACGGCTGTTGCGACATGCGGCGTCGTTCGCGTGATGTGGGCCGCGGACCCGGAGAGGCAGTGGCGGCTGGTCGGCTGGAACCAGGCGAATGCGGGGGCACCTTGCGCGCAGGTTGGTGGAGTGCTGTAATCGCACTAACTCTAATTCGCTTCAAGGAGGTTTGAATGCTCGAACGGGCTCAAGCGTTGACAGATATGCTTGTGGAACTGCGCCACGATTTCCACAGCCATCCAGAGCTCTCGTTTCAGGAGCACCGCACGGCACAGAAGGTGGCAGATGGGCTGGCGAGGCTGGGCATTGCCGTGCGCACAGGCGTAGGGAAGACGGGCGTCGTGGGCGACTTGGGTCAGGAAGGCCCGCGAGTTGCCCTCAGGGCGGATATGGACGCGCTGCCGATCCAGGAGGCGAATACGGTGCCCTACGCCTCGCAGGCGCGGGGAGTGATGCATGCCTGCGGCCATGATGTGCATGTGGCTTGCCTGCTGGGTGCTGCCCAGCTCCTGGCCGAAGAGGAAGCCGCGGGTCGCCTGCCAGGCCAGGTGCGATTCCTTTTCCAGCCCTCAGAAGAGGCACAGGATGACGAGGGCCTGAGCGGGGCGATGCGCATGGTGAATGAGGGAGCGATGGAGGGCGTCGGCGCGGTGATAGGAATGCACGTCTGGGCGGATCACCCTGTGGGCACTATCGCCGTGCGCGAAGGACCGGCAACAGCCTATCCGGACAAGTTTGAGTTGGTAATCAAGGGCCGGGAGGCCCATGGGGCCTATCCGCATGAAGGGTTTGATGCCATCATGCTGGCCGGGCAGGTGATCAGCGCGCTGCAGACCGTCGTTTCCCGCCGGATCGACCCAACACGGGGCAAGGTGCTTACAGTTGGCACTATTGAGGGAGGGACGAAGGACAACATAGTGGCGGGCAAAGTCACGATGACGGGCACCATCCGCAGCTTTGAGCCGCAGACGCGAGAGACGCTCTTTGAAGAGATGGAGCGGGCCTGTGGTGTGGCCCGAGCCCTGGGCGGAGACTTTGATTTGACCATCTATCCTGGCTACCATCCGGTGGTGAACGATCCCGAGTTGACGGCGCTGGTGCGCGCGACGGGGGGTGATCTACTGGGTGCGGAGGCTGTCCGCATGGCTCCGCTGGAGATGGGTGGCGAGGATTTCTGTTACTTTGCAGAGAGGGCGCCAGGTTGCTTCTTCATGCTCGGTGGGGCGACGCCGGGCGAGGGTTTGAGGCGGCATCACCATCCACTCTTTGATGTAGATGAGCGATGCTTGCCTTTAGGGGCAGCCCTGCTTGCCGAGGTAGCCGTCCGCTACCTCGAGCAGGCGCGGCGTGCCTAAGTGCCTGCCTTGCTTGAAGGGCCAGGCAACGTGTGTGGCCTGCTGCGAGAGTTGTGGGGGGCCGGGCGTAGTGAGGGTAACCACCTTTGACGATATGGTTGCGGGCATCTCTCAGCTGCCGGGCATGGATCGCCTGATCTACCTGTGCGATTCGGGCGTGGTGGTTTGCCCGGATGTGTACCAGAAGCTCGGGATCAACAACATGGGCCAGTGCACTAGCCACCGCCGACAGGCGGAAAGATGCCCACTTCATCTCCATCGACCAGGGCGCGATCCAGTTCCGCATACAGGGCGTTGACAAAGATCAGCTTGACTTGATCCTCCGGGAGTTTCAGGCTTTGCACCAGGTCTCCTACGGTGGCACCATCCTGCAGCTCCACTGGGAAAGCCTCGCCTAACCCGAGTCCGGGCCTATGCTGGCGCAAGGTGGCAAAGAGCTTCACGTGAACGGCTATCATCATTCCTCGGTTGGTTGAGAGAAGCCGCCGGGCGCGAGGGCACCCGGCGGCGTGGTTGGCATAGCGAAGGCTGCTATGATTCCCAAACGGCGTCGAGGGTCTCGTCAGGAATGTCCCAGGTGACGTTGTGGGGAGGCAGCGGCTCTAGTTTCATGAACTCGGGCATGCGGTCGTCCAGGTTGGTCATGCCCGCAGCCTCGTTGAAGGCACGCTCCTTGGCAAGGATCTCCTTTCCGATAGGGCCCACGTCATCCATGGTCCAGTTTGTGCCCAGCACACCGTTGCACTCTTCCACCAAGCCCTCAAAGCCGCTGGCGATATCGAGGATGGCAAAGGCGATGAACAGGCAGTGCCCGGTGCTGTCAATGAAGGCTGTGGCCTCGAGAAAGCCACGGGCCAGGTCGGCCTTGTCCCGGTCAAACTGGTCCACCTTGCCGCTGACGCCAAGGATCTCAGGGGCGATGGTGTAGCCCTGGGTATGGTCGGCGCCCATAGTGCCGGTGGCGTAGACCATGCCAATGCCTTTGACGGCGCGAGGCTCATAGGCGGGCATAGACTGCCCCTTGACCACGGGCACGCGAGTGACACCCAGCACACGGGCGGCTGTGGCAGTACCAGAGCCCAGGATGCGGCCAACTGCCTTGCCCTTGCCGATCTTGTGCATCAGCTCGATCGCCCCGTCCGCATCGCCAAAGTCGAGCAGGCCACCTTCCATAGCGACGGCCATCGTCGTGCCCATCTCGATGGTGTCCAGGCCATAGGCGTTGCAGAGGCGGATCAGTTCTCCTGTGGCGTCGAGGCTGTCGATGCCGCAATTGGCGCCCAGCGCCCAAATCGATTCGTACTCCTGGCAGGAGACGTGCTCAGTGCCGTCGGGCCTGTGCCAGGTGTTGGAGCACTGGATGATGCAGCCGGGGCTGCAGGCGTGGTTGTAGAGCTCCTTGCCCGTTCTCTCCTTGTTACCCTCAAAGACGGCCTCGCCGGCAATCTTGGCCGCTCCCTCGAACCTGCCATTGGAGAAGTTGCGCGTGGGAAGGCCACCGGCCTCGTTCATGATGTTAATCAGCACGGCCGTGCCATAAGTGTTGAGGGCACCCTTGGGCTTGGTGATGTCGTGTTCCATCAGGGCCTTGGTCAGCTTCTTTCGACCCTTGTCGAACGTCTCCTTGTCAGCGAACTCTACGCCAGGCGCGCCTTTGCTGTCCAGGATGATGAACTTGAGGCCCTTGCTGCCCATGACGGCGCCCAGTCCGCCACGACCGGCATAGCGGGCAGGCCGCCCCTTCATGTCGTCAAAGACGACGCCCGAGTCGCCGTATAGGTACTCGCCTGCGGTGCCGATGCCTGCAATGTTGACCTTGCCAAACCGCTTGAAGAGCTTGGGGAAGACCTTGTAGAGGTCCTTGCCCACGTACTCGTCGGCTGGCAGGAATTCGATGCTGGGCTGGCCTGCCTCACCATCCCAAGTCAGGTGTGCCATCCAGAACTTGTCCTTCTCCTCAGGCTGGCCCTCGACGATGATGGCCTTGATGCCCATTGACGCCAGAGATGGTGGGAACCCGGAGCCTGCATTGGCTTCCTTAATGCCGCCGGTGAGTGGGGACTTGGCGCCCACCGAGATGCGGGAACTCGTTGGTGCCCCAGTGCCTGTGACGATACCAGGGGCCAGAATCAACTTGTTCTTGGGACCCAGAGGGTGGCACATCGGATCGACTTCGTCATGGACGATTGTTGAAGTAAGACCGCGCCCCGCGAGGAGCTTGTACTCTTCGGGTGGATCCTCGATCTTGTAGCTGCGATCTGTCATGTTGATACGCAATATCTTTGTCATTTTTCTCTCCTCTGCTCTTGATTGGACTACGAATTGTCTACTCAAAGCCTTGGGTGTTGCGCTGGTGGCTTTGCCGCCTCAATCGTCGAGTTTGGTGTAGGCGTGGTGTATGCCGCGGTCCGGGCGATCGCGAAAGGTTTCTTGGACCTCGTCAGTCTGGCTGGCGCCAAACCGGTACTGGAAAGGCCACATGCTCTTGCCGTGGGAGATGCCTATTCGGTCGCCCTCTTGCAGTGCGATATCAAGATCGGCATTCAGGCCAGGAAGCGCAGCCAACTTGCCGTTGATGAAGGTGATGCCTCGTTCCTCTGGGGGCATGCCGAGTCGCTCCAGCAAGTCACGCATGGTGGTGCCCGCCGGCAAGTCCATGATCATCTGGGCATGGCTGCCCTGACTTCTTTCTCCAGCATAGCGGGCCAGCGGCCCGTAAAGCCATAGTTCGATCTGGATCGTGTCCATAGTCTCTACTCGCCAGTTTCTGGTCTCTTTTGGCCCTCCTTTCTGAGCAAGTAAAAAAGAGGCGTCTGCCTCTGCGCCGCAAGCTGCGGTGCAGGACATACAACCTCCTTTGCACAATGGCGGGCAAGGGAATTGCTCCCCTTACCGTATCGCTCACACATCCCCGTGGGACAGATGTGAGTCGGAGGACAGCTACGTCCAACCTATTGTGACTACGTCCGAATCATACCACAAACCTGATCTGCTGTCCAGAATCGAGCGCTCGGATGGTGCCACTTGAGATTGTCCTAGAGCACCACCAGTTCGCGCTGCGGCCTGCTGAGGAAGTCGGCTCCAGTTGCGGTTACAAGCACATCCTCTTCCAGACCGATGTACCCATAGCCGGGAACTGCCAGGCCGGGCTCGACAGTGAAGACCTGGCCAGCCTCTAGGGGCTGGAACGGGCTATCCCCGTAGCGCTCCCAGGTCGGGCCGAGGACCCCGCCGCCATCATGGGCCAATCGTCCCATGTGGTGTCCGGTGGCGTACTTGTACTCGGGATAGCCTGCGCCGGTGACGACCTGCCGGGCTGCTGCGTCGACATCCTTGCCGAGGACGCCCGGCTTCATGACATCGACGGCTGCCTGCACGGCGCGGACGATGGTATCAAAGCCTCGCTGAACTGGGCCGGGCGGCGCGTCTTCGCCGGGTGCCAGCAGATAAGCGACCCTCTGGATGTCGGAGCAGTAGCCGTCCTGCTTGACCCCAAAGTCAAAGTGGAGGAGTTGGCCTCGCTCGATGTGCTGCTCGGTGCGCCCAACATGGCCGACTGGCGAGTCCGGCCCCGCGTTGATAGTGGGACAGTGACCGGCATGCCAGGCGGGACCCACTCCGAATTCAATGAGTTGGTCCTGCATGTACTGGCCGATCTCGATCTCGGTCATGCCAGGCCGGATGTAGGAGAAAACTCGGTCGTAGATCTGGCGCGTCGTCTCTATAGCTGCCTTGATCCGCGAGATCTCGCCGGGCGTCTTGCGCCCGCGCAGCGCGCTGACAACCGCTTCGGCAGACGTGATACGTTGGCCGAAGGGTGTGTCGCGGAGGTAGCCCACGAGCAGCTCGTAGAGGCCGTGGCTGAGTCCGTCGGCGAGCACGTCGTCTCGCGAGTAGTTCAATGCGATGCGTGCAGGGTCGAGCCGCTCGAGGATGGGCAGAAGCTCGAGTCGCAGCGATTCATCATAGCCGATCACCGTGGGGTAGGCGCCGGTGCCCCGGGCTGCCTCGGTCTCGAACCGGCCGACTATGGCGATGCGCTCCCCGGTGCGAGTCAAGATCAGTGCGCTTTGCCAGGTGAGGTCGCCGTCACCATAGATCAGGGGTAGCACAGGGTCTCCGCTTGCCGATGTCTCACGGACAAAAGTGAGCCAAAGATCCACTTCCTTCTCTTCCAGAATGTCGGCGGCCTGCTTGACTTTCTCCAAGGTAAGATTTGACATAAGATTCTCCCTATGCTGCTATTCTGGTTCTCGGCCTGCAATGCTGGCGTCGGCGATCTGCAGGGCTGAATCAATA
>JBFFCR010000025.1:0-16991 GCA_041559855.1 Anaerolineae bacterium
ACGTCCTCACCCAAACGCCGGATTGTTGCCTTGTTCATTTCAACACCCATGACTTCCTCCCCTCGTGACATCTCAACACCTGTTTCTCACCTCTTCGGACGCGACGCAGCGCTCTGTTTCTGCCTGCGGCGGAATCGTCTTCGAGTATACCAGGCCCTCACAAGAGTGTCAAGCAGCAATCGCTCCGGCCAGGTGTCGCGACTGTGTACGGAAGCGGAGACCATGCTAACTGACCAGCTGTCACTCAAGAGCCGCCTGGCCACGCCCTACTCGGCGACATAATCCAGACCGCCGTGGCCACAGTCACCATCAATGTCCGCACCTTCGATTGGCCTCAGCAATTGTCATCTCGGTGCCAGTTGTGCTTGTAGCTCGGCTGGCTCTGTGATGGGCGCCTGGCAGGTGAAGGCGCACCCTGGAACAGGCGCGTCGCACACGTAGGCCGTGGCCTGCCCATCAACCAGGCCGCGGTCCTGCAGGAGCGGAGCCGTAGGCGGTTGCTCCTCTGGTGCCCCCAGAGCGACGACCTGGAAGAGACGGTAGCCGTCGCGCACGATGTGGAGCAAGGCTTGCGTCTGCGTAGAGTCGGCTCACCGACGATAGCGATCTCCCGCGGTTCTGAAAGGGCATACGCCAGTGCCTGGGGCCACTGGCCGAACCCCAGCGGCTATTGGGCTAGCATGGGCTGCATTTGTGCCAATACCTGGTGCGCGATATCGACGGTACGCAAGTCGTTGGTGAAGCCGGCCAGCTTGAGGAGGGCGGTGACGGCCATCGCATTGCCTGAAGGCGTGGCGTTTTCCTGAAGGTCGCGGGGGCGAGTGATCAGCGTCTCGCGGGCGTCGCTAGTGTCGCTGGTGCCGAAAGCGCCTCCCCTGGGTGCCTGGAAGCGAGCGATCATTGCCTGGGCTACCACAAGCCATCGAGGGCCTGACGTCCTTTGCTGAGCTCCGTCGGGCGATCGATGTCGCCCATCTACTCATCAATCTCATCACTGTGTCTATTCCAGAGGAACTTGGTCCAATTGCGCTCAGTTGCGTTTTTCCCAGGTTGTGCTACAATGGTGATGGCGTGTGAACAGAACCTCTGACTCCGACGCAACCTCACAGAACACACAAGTCGGCTGAACCATGTCGCCGTCGATGACACCGAGGCCAACCGAAAGAGCGGTCACACCAGATGAAGGATAGGAAGCTGAAGCTCGGAGACGCGTCAACCACCGCCGCATTTGCCACGGCTGTGCCCTTTCGACTCTCGACCTTACGGTACCTGTCTTCTCCCAGACACCGTGGTTGTGGCGATGCGCCAGCGTGGTCACCTGGCCTTCAGAAGCGCCTTGGGACGCACCGGCGCGAGGGGCCACATTGGGGCCGGGGTAGGTGGTGGGTGTGAAGTGCCCGACGTGCAGTCTTGAGTGTCCGGAACAGTTTGACTTCTGTCCCAAGTGCGGGACCTTGCTGCGGCGCGTCTGTGCCCAGTGCGGGTTCCGGATGCTAGCGACGTTTGACTTCTGCCCCAAGTGTGGCACCGCTGTCGCTGGAGCAAAGGGGCCGGCGGAGCGCGACTCGCAGGCCATGGTGAGCCACGCTGTGCAGCGGCTGATCCCCAAAGAGTTTGCTGAACGGCTGCTTGCCACCCGCGGGCAGGTGCAGGCCGAGCGGCGAATGGTCACCATCCTCTTCTCCGACGTCAAAGGCTCGACGGCGATGGCGGAGGAGCTGGACCCCGAGGACGTCATGGAGATTATGGATGGTGCCTTTGATGTGCTGATCGAGCCGATCGCCCGCTACGAGGGCACCCTGGCCCGGCTGATGGGCGATGCGGTGCTGGCCTTCTTCGGCGCGCCCATCACCCACGAGGATGACCCGGAGCGGGCCATCCTTGCGGCGTTGGAGATCGTTGAGGGCGTGCATAGATACGCGGAGAAGCTAAAGCAGGAGCGGGGCATTGAAGGCTTTGACGTGCGGGTGGGGATCAACACAGGACTGGTCGTGGTCGGCGAGGTGGGCTCAGACCTGCGCGTCGAGTACACGGCCATGGGCGACGCTGTCAATCTGGCAGCGCGGACGCAGAGCGCGGCGGAGCCAGGGACCGTGTTAATCACGGAGGGCACCCACAGGCTGGTCGCGCCTTTGTTCAAGACCGAGGCGCTGGGGCCGATCGAGGTGCGGGGCAAGACGGAGCAGGTGTCCGTATATCGCGTGGTGAGGGCGACAGGGCGTCCTGCCAGGGTGTGGGGTCTCGCAGGGATGGATTCGCCTCTTGTGGGTCGGAAGGCGGAGTGGGGTGCGCTTCAGCAAGCGATTCAGAGGCTGGATGCCGGCGTGGGTGGGATTGCGACCGTCGTCGGGGACGCGGGCATCGGCAAGTCACGCCTGGTGGCGGAGCTGCGGAAGGGAACCCTGGCAAGAGGATCAGAACCTTCGCAAGGGTCGGCGCCCCCGCAGTGGGTGGAGGGGCGCTGTCTGTCCTATGGTACCTCCGTCGCCTACGGGCTGTGGCTCGATGTGCTTCGCGGTCTGCTCGGAGTAACAGTTGAGGACTCTCCGGCTCGCGTGCGGGATGTGCTGCGGGAGAGGGTGAAAGACCTCTCACCCGAGTCCTTCGACGAAGTTTGCCCGTATCTGGGGCGCCTGATGTCGCTCCCCTTGACGTCTCAGGAGGAGATGCTGCTCGAAGGTATGGAGGGCGAGATGCTCAAGGCCCATACCTTTAGCGCCGTGGAGGAACTGATTGCACGAGTTGCCAGCGATCATCCGCTGGCGCTGGTCTGTGAGGATCTACACTGGGCCGATCCCACCTCAGTGGAGCTGCTTGAGCAGTTGCTGGCCCTGACCGACCGTGCCCCCCTGCTGCTCGTGTGCGTCTTCCGTCCCGAGCCAGGGCATGGCTCGTGGCGCATCAAGGAGACAGCTGCCCGTCTCTATCGCCACCGTCACACCGACCTGTGGCTCGATCCGCTCTCTGCCCGTGAGGGTGAGGTATTGGTGGGCAACTTGCTGGACCAAGAGCGCTTGGACGCAAAGCCCGCCGTCAATAGCCTCGAAACGGTCAAGCGGAGCATTCTGGATCACGCCGGAGGCAATCCGTTCTATGTGGAGGAGATCATTCGCGCGCTGATCGATGGGGGGAGCCTCGCGCGGGACCTGACCACTGGTCGCTGGGAGGCGACCGGCGATTTCGTCGACCTGCCAATCCCGGACAGCGTGCAGGGCCTGCTCGTGGCTCGTGTGGATCGGTTGCCGGAGGAGGCCAGACGGGTCTTGCAAGTGGCGGCGGTTGTCGGGCGGATCTTTCCGTATCGGGTGCTAGCAGCCATTGCGGGAGGGAGGTGGAAGCTTGACGACTGCCTTATCACGCTGCAGCGGGAAGGGATGATCCGCGAGCGGAGGCGACTCCCGGAGCCGGAGTACATTTTCAAGCACGACATGACCCGCGAGGCGGCCTATGATGGCCTACTGAAAAAGGAGCTGCGCAGCCTGCACCGGCGCGTGGCCGAGGCCCTAGAGCGATTGCTCCCGGATCGCCTTGACGAGCAGCCAGAGCTGCTGGCGCATCACTGGGAGTGTGCCCAGGACGTGAGCAAGGCAACCTGGTACCTGTTTCAGGCTGGCGAGCGTGCCCGGCGACTTGGCACCAGCTTGGAGGCAGTCGAGTTCTACCGGTCGGCCGCTGAGAAGGCTGCGGGAGTCGATGACGCGGAGTTGACGGTGGGTCGGCATCGGATCCACGAGCGCTTGGGAGATGTGTATCTGGAGAACCTGTCGAGGCTTGACGATGCGCTTGAACAATATGGAGCGTTTATGGGACTCTCTGCGTCTGACGAAGACGCCGCTCGTGCGGCCCGCAAGGTGGCTACTGTACACCTGGTCCGTGGCGATCTGGCGCGGGCGCAGGAGTACTATGAGACAGCATTGAAGCGTCTGGATGGCCTGCCGCTGCTTGCAGAGACCGGCCGCGTCCATTACTGCCTTGCCTATCTCTTTGCGTCCAGGAATCAGCTGGACGCAGCTCGGCGTCACGCGGAGGCAAGCCTACACATATCTCGAGAGCTTGATGACACAAGGGGATTGGCTGACGCCCACAGGGTCATGGGCATGATCGCTGACCATCTGGGGCATCTGCAGACGGCGGGTGAGTGCGCCGAGCGCAGTCTGGAGCTCTATCGGCAGGTGGGGGATCTACCACGTGTGGTGGCAGCATGCAATAACGTGGGTGAGGTGTATAGGCGGCTCGGCCAGCCTGACCGGGCTCTGGCACGCCTCGAAGAGGGCCTTGAGATTGCCCGTCGTATCGGCGGTACGCGGGATGAGGCGACGCTCCTTCAAACGACTGCAGAGCTGCTGCTTGATCAGGCAGAGTGGCAGATGGCCACCGAATACGCGGAGCGAGCGGTGTCCGCAGCGGAGGAGTCGGGTGTTGCCAGTCGGATCATCGAGTCCCACCGGGTGCTCGGTGCCGCAAGCGAGGCGATGGGACGGCTGAACGACGCCCGGCACCATCTGGAGATAGCTGAGAAGCTGATGACGGACACAGAGCAGTCCCGGTTTGCACCAGCGATCTACCTAGATCTCGCTCAGCTTGCGGCGACGCAGGGCCACCTAGGCGAAGCACATGATTTGCTCCAGCAGGCTCTGATGGCTGCAGGGCCAGAGCCTCCAGGCGCGTTCGTTGGCCTTGTTCATCGCTGCCATGGCTATGTGCACAGCTGTGACGACAACTGGGAGGACGCCGTGGCACACCTGGAGAGTAGTCTGAGGTTCCTGGAGCCGGCCAATCTGCCGGCAGAAGTCGGTCGGACGCGCCTGAGCTTGGGGGCAGCGTATGCGAGCCGTGGACTGGGCGGTGATAGGGGGCGCGCATGCGAGCAGTTGCTCGCGGCGTTGTCGCTGTTCCAGCAGATGAAGGCTCGCGGTTACGTCGCAGCGGTGGAAAAGTCACTGGAGGAACTAGGGTGCCGGAATCAGCATCCGGGTACGTTGCTCAACATGGAGAGCACCCTGTCGAGTGGGGACGCCGGAACGGGCGAGGAGGTAACCTAGATGGAGCAAGACATAGAGCAGACAGGTAGGACGTACGATTTGGGTTTGGTCACCTTCCAGACTGATGAGGGACAGGCAAATTCGTTCGCTCAAGAGCTATCTACAGAAAGGGAGCTCGAAGACGACGTATACGTGGTCCTGTATTGCCGCTGGGCTGCCGCGATGGTAGGCGGAAACACGGTGATTGCCGCGGTCAGGACACGCGCGGATGAGCTTGACCAGTGGGTAGACGAAATGACGGCCAAGTACAGCAGGAAGTACGGTGTGAGCAAAATCAATTGTACAGTGGATCAGTATTACATGGCTGGCCGAATCGCGGCAGCGGGGTGGAATGGGGGGCCGTAGGTAGCAAGCGCGGCCTTTCGATGTTTGGCGCCAGCCGTCCGCCAGCCCCCGGCGGACGGCCGACCCATAATGGGAGGGCAATCCGATGAGTGGGACGGAGGGCGGAATTCATGACCGGTGTGGATGTCTACAGGTCGCGTGGCCTGCCCTTTCTTCTGCAGGCCGATCCCGATTAGTCTTCTTTGCCGCCGATCTGATTCCCGCCAGCGGCTCGTCTCATACTGGTTCCTACCCAAGATATATAGGTGCTACCTACGATCTACCTACGATCTCTCCAGCACGGACTGAAGCGCCTCGGGCTTGGTGATCGGCGCCTGGCAAGCAAGGCCTGTCGCTTTGGACAGGGCGCGCCCTGGAGGGGGCGCGTCGCGCACGGAGGCCGCAGCTTGCCCATTCAGGAGACCGCGATTCCGCAACAGCGGGATTGCGGCCGTTTCTGTCCTGGGCGCTCCCAGGGCGACGACCTGGAAAGGGCAGTAGCCATCACGAACCACGTTCAGCAAGGCTTGCGTGTCAGCGGAGTTGGGATCGCCGATGATGGCAATCTCTCGCGGCTTCGAACAGCTTGCGGCGGGCCTCCGCCAGGGTAGGGCGTTGCTCCACTGCGCCGACGAACTCGAGGATGTTCTTGCCTGCGAAGCCATGCGCTGAGTCTGTCGAGGCGTTGCCGTGCCGAGTCACGCCGTAGGCGGACATGAAGGCATCTGCCTCGTCGCCCAAGACTTCCTGGATCTCGCCGGTTGTCCAGACGAAGAACCTGCCCTCTTCGCCTTCGCTGTCGGCATCTTGTGTCGAGTAAAATCCGTCCGCCGGATCGGTCATTTCACGGACGACGTAATCAAGGATCTCTTCGGCGATGGTGCGGTAGAACTCATCTCCCGCAAGTTGCCACGTGTGCAGATACACACGCGCAAGCTGGGCGTTGTCATAACGCATCTTCTCAAAGTGGGGGGGCACAGTCCAATACGTCTGAGTTCCCGCTGGCAGCCCGGCTTGTGCTGTGAAGGACTGCTCTATGGACAACCCGTGCCACACACCGCATTGTCCACAGGCCAGAAGTTCGGCAGCAGGTTTGACAGGGAGGCCAGGCTTGTGCTACAATTGTGAGAGATGGTTAGATGCGACTTGGGGTGAGAGGTATGGTGCAAGTGCCGGTCGACAGGAGCAAACTAGCAGGGTTCTGTAGGAAACACAGAATCAGTCGCCTTGCGTTCTTTGGTTCCATCTTGAGTGACCGTTTTCGAGATGAAAGTGACGTGGATGTCCTGGTTGAATTCCAGCCAGGATCGACTCCTGGTCTGTTCGGCATGGCGCTCATGGAGAAAGAATTGTCAGCCATTTTTGGACGGAAGGTCGATCTTCGCACGCCCGAAGATCTCAGCCGTTACTTTCGCCAGAGCGTGCTGGCAGAAGCAGAAGTGCAGTATGCTCAGGAATGATGCTATTCGTCTGCGGCACATGCTTGATGCAGCACAAGAGGCCATTGCATTTGCCACAGGACGGACCCGCTCTGACTTGAATGATAGCCGGATGTTGGTGCTGTCTCTCGTCAAAGCAATCGAGATCATCGGCGAAGCCGCATTTCGAGTTTCCCCAGCTACCCGCGTCGAACTCCAGGACATTCCATGGGATGCGATTATCGGAATGCGGCACCGGCTCGTGCATGCCTACTTTGACATCAACCTGGATATTCTTTGGCGGACGGTCACCGATGAGCTTCCAGCTCTGGTGGACGTTTTGATGCCTCATCTGGCCGAGCACGACAACATGGGTGACCTCGGTCAAGAACAGCCGTGAGGATCGTTATACGCAGAATTGGCCAAGATCATATGGTTTCGTTGTCGATGATTTCTTGGAGTTTCTGTGATTTTTAGTAGGGCCGGGCGGAATCGCGATCAGATGCGAACCCGAAGGGCTTCAGCGCCCCTTCGGGTTCTCTGTTCCCTCGATGCGATGTCAGCCCCGCTGCAACCGCGCCCGCAGCCCCTCCATCTCCGTCGCTAGGCCTGCTCCTCGCGAGCGATATTGACATAACGCAAGTCGTTGGTGAAGCCGGCCAGTTTTAGCAGAGCGGTGACTGCAATGCTTCTGCGCGCCGGACAAAGGCAAGCCAAGGGCATGCGCCTAGTAGCTCCGGACCGTCCATTTCTCTGCGATCTGTCCTTCGCTCATCCGGTACAGATCGATTCCTTCCATCTTCACACGCCTGCCAGGTGCATCGAGTGCCCAATGTAGCGCTACATAGTCTCCCTGGGCGAAGAGCGTTTTCGCCTCGAACTGCACATCGGGAAACCTAGACAGGACATACTCGGCGTACTCCCTGTAGCCGTTTGTGCCGACGATGTCGTCGGCGTTCGGCTGGTGGAATACCACATCGGCTGTGAACGCTTCTGACACGGCATCCAGGTTCTGCTGATTCCAGACGTCCTCACGCAAACGCTGGGCTGTTGCCGTGTTCATTTCAACACCCACGACTTTCTCCCCTCGTGACATCTCAACACCTGTTTCTCACCTCTTCGGACGCGACGCAGCGCTCTGTTCCTGCCTGCGGCGGAATCGTCTTCGAGTATACCATGCCCTCACAAGAGTGTCATGCAGCAATGCTCCAACCAGGTGTCGCGACTGTGTACGGAAGCGGAGACCATGCTAACTAACCAGCTGTCCCTCAAGAGCCGCCTGACCACGCCCTATTCAGCGACATAATCCAGACCGCCGTCGCCGAGGCCACAGCCGCCATCACTGTCCGCACCTTTGATTGGCCTCAGCCGAGATCATCTCGGTGCCAATTGTGCTTGTAACCTGGCTGGGTCAGTGACGGGCGCATGGCAGGTGAAGGCGCGCCCTGGAACGGGCGCGTCGCACACGTAGGCCGTGGCCTGCCCATCAACCAGGCCGCGATCCTGCAGGAGCGGAACCGTAGGCGGTTGTTCCTCTGGTGCCCCCAGAGCGACGACCTGGAAGGGCCGGTAGCCATCGCGCACGACGCGCAGCAAGGCCTGAGTGTCGGTGGAGTCAGGCTCGCCGATGATGGCAATCTCTCGCGGCTTCGAAAGGGCATACGCCAGCGCCTGGAGCCACTGGCCAAAGCCCAGCGGGTACTGGCTCATCATGGGTTGCACCTGAGCCAGCGCCTCGCGAGCGATATCGATAGTACGCAGTTCGTTGGTGAAGCCGGCCAGTTTGAGCAGGGTGGTGACGACCATGGCATTGCCTGAGGGCGTAGCATTATCCTGCAGATCGCGAGGGCGGGTGATCAGGGCTTCGTGGTCGTCGCTGGTATCGTAGAGCAGGCCCTCCGAGTCTGCAAAGTGCTCAAGCATGGTTTCTGCCAAATCGTGGGCTGCAACAAACCAGCGCGGCTCAAAGGTAGTCTGGTACAACTCCAGCAGGCCTTCGATGAGGTAGGCGTAGTCCTCCAGGTAGCCGTTGAGCTTGGCTTCCCCATCCTTCCAGCTTCGCAGCAGCCTGCCGTTGTCCAGCCTTAACTCACGCAGGAGAAAGTCGGCGTTGCGCTCGGCGATCAGGCGGTAGGTTTCGGCCCTCACCCCCTGGCCCCCTCTCCCACTCCCGGGCGAGGGGGAGAAGGCCCGCGCCGCCTCTGCAAAGGCGGCCAGCATCAGGCCGTTCCAGGAGGTCAGCACCTTCTCGTCGCGTCCAGGATGCACTCGCTGCTCCCGCGCTTCAAACAGCTTGCGGCGTGCCTCGGCGAGGGCAGTGCGTTGCTCGATGTCACCCACAAACTCGAGGATGTTCTTGCCTTCCCAATTCCCGCCGGGCCGGACGCCGTAAGCGGCCATGAATTCATCTGCTTCACTGCCTAGAACCTCCCGTATCTCATCCGGTGTCCAGACAAAGAACTTGCCCTCTTCGCCTTCACTGTCGGCATCTTGCGTGCTGTAAAACCCTCCCGAGTCGTCAAGCATCTCCCGTGCCACGTAGTCCAGGATCTCTTCCGTGATCGTCCGAAACAACTCGTTGCCGGTCACCTCCCATGCGTGCAGATAGACACGCGCCAACTGCGAGTTGTCATACAGCATTTTCTCAAAGTGGGGCACGAGCCAATGGTCGTCCACCGAGTAGCGGTGAAAGCCACCACCCAATTGGTCGTACATACCGCCACGGGCCATTGCCTCCAGCGTCTGTGTCACCACGTCCAATGCATCAGACTCGCCGGTGCTGTGATGGTAGCGCAGCAGGAACTCGAGGACCATCGGCTGGGGGAACTTGGGCGCCTGGCCCCAGCCACCATTCACCCTGTCAAAGCTCTGCTGGAGAGCACGGAAAGCGCTGTGAAGCGTGTCGTCGCTCAGTTCTGTGGTCCGGGGGCCGGTCGATGCACTTTGCGCCTGGCGCTGTATGGCGTGCACCAACCCCTGTCCCGAAGAAACCAGTTCTGCACGGCGGCTTTTCCATCCGGCGACGATGGCCTCCAGTACCTGGGTGAAAGAGGGCATGCCGTAGCGCTGAGTTGGGGGAAAGTAGGTGCCTCCATAGAAGGGGTGACCGTCTGGCGTGAGAAAGACCGACATGGGCCAACCGCCGCCCCCGGTCATGGCCTGCACGGCGGTCATGTAGATCTGGTCCAGGTCAGGCCGCTCCTCACGGTCAACCTTGATGCTGACAAAGTGCTGGTTCAAGATCGCCGCGACTGCCTGATCCTCGAACGACTCGTGGGCCATCACATGGCACCAGTGGCACGCGGAGTAGCCGATGCTGAGAAAGATAGGCTTGTCGTCGTTGCGTGCTTTCCGCAGCGCCTCTTCCCCCCACGGATACCAGTTCACCGGGTTATCGGCATGCTGGAGTAGGTACGGGCTGGTTTCCTTGGCCAATAGGTTGGGCATGTGCTCTCCTCTCACACTCGCTGGGCACGATCTCCGAGAATCGGTTCCTCCAAGCTCGGCATCCACCCAGAAGCGCCTCTGCAGCGCCTAGCTCAGCAGCTCGGTCTCGAGCTCGATGGTCAGCCCAGGGCGCAACAGGTTGGACACCGGGCAGCCTTCCTCCGCTTCTTGGGCGATCTGGGAGAAGGTATGTCCATCGATGCCCGGTACCACGCCCTGAGCCCGAAGCTTCATCCGGGTGATGGCAAACCCCTTGGTCTGTTTCTCGAGGACGCAAGCTGCATGTACGTCGATGCTCTCGGGCTTGTGCCCTTTAGAGGCCAGCGTATTGGCAAAGGCCATGGCAAAGCAGGCCGCGTGGGCGCCTGCGATCAATTCCTCCGGGTTTGTGCCCGGCTTGTTGTCGAACCGCGTCGCAAAGCTATAGGGTACCCCGTCCAAGACCGTGCTCTCAGTGTTGATGGCGCCGTTTCCGCTACGCAAATCTCCCTTCCAAACCGCCGCTGCTGTTCGAGTAAAGCCTGCCATAGTTGTCTCCTCTCCAGTCTGCGCTTCACGTTGTTCAGGTGCTGCTATCGCTCGCAGGCCGCTACGACCAGTCGGGGCGCAGCTTCTCCCGGCCTGATAGATGCCGCTGGACAGCCATGGCGGCTGTTGCCCCCTCGCTCGCAGCGATCACAGCCTGCTTGAGATGATGGCACAGCAGATCGCCAACGGCAAAGACGCCAGGAAGGCTGGTCTGCATCCCTGCGTCGACGCGCAGACAACCTGCCTCCGTGGTCGGGAGCTGGTCCCCCAGGAAGTCGGTGATCGGCTTGCCGCCTTGCAGATAGATAAAGACACCGTCCACTGGCAGCTCTTTCTCTTTGCCATCGGGGCCCACGACGCGCACGCTGCTGACCTTCTGCTGCCCCAGGACCTCGCGCAGGCGGGTGCTGGGGTGTATTTCCACACTGGGGTTCTGGCCGACTTCTGCAATCAGTGCAGAGGAGGCGTTCAGGTCTGCGGTTGGCGTTAGCAGGTGGACCCGCCGGGCGAATTTGGTGAGGAACAGAGACTCCTCCACGGCTTCGTCGTTATTGCCCGCCACGGCGACCTCCTGGTCCCGGAAAAAGGGCCCATCGCAAGTGGCGCAGTAGGAGACCCCCCGTCCTGCGAGCTGTTCCTCGCCGCGCACGGTCCGGGTCCGCCCCATGGAGCCCGTAGCGACGATCACGGCCCGCGCGTAGTAGCTATCCTTGGCGCCAATCACCTCTTTGACCTCCCCGCGCAGGTTAGTGATTAGCACCTTGTCCTGCACGAAGCGTGCGCCAAAGCCCTCTGCCTGCTTGCGGATCCGCTCTACCAGTTCTGCGCCGCTGATCTCGCCAGGCACACCTGGGTAGTTGGCAATCCTGGTCGCCATTCCCAGGGCGCCAGCTGTCAGGCCCCTATCCAGGACCAACGTGCTGAGGTCGGCGCGCGCAGCATAGATCGCGGCTGTAGCACCCGCGGGTCCGCCGCCGATGATGATCACGTCATACGTGTCTCGCCCGGTCTCGTCTGCCGAGCCGGCAGGGCGAGCCAGTTTGATATCCATAGTCTCCTCCTATAACCGGAGATGAATTTCGACTATAAATATCATATCATCACGACGGGCCGGGGTATGTAATCCTGGCACCTATTTCGGGTAGACGGGAGTTGCGCTCAGCTCGACGTATCCAGACCTGCGCGTCGCCATTGGCAGCGCAGATGCCGCACCTTCTGACCAGGTTTGGTGTTTTGTAGTTGACAAGCTAGGCAAAGGGTGGTACACTTATTTTGGTTTTTTGGGGGCTGCTCATTGGCAAGTCCGCATGGCACGGGTTCCGTTTCGTCTGCCAGGGATCGCCAATGACAGGTGGACTCCCGGCCGGCAAGGGGGGAGGAGAGAGGAAAGGGGGTGGGCGCGTATCGATCTGTGCCGGAGTGTTGCCGAGATGGACCAACCATGAAGGTTGGGCAGCGTGTCTTTTTTCCACAATGGAGTAGGAGGAAGGAACCATGAGCGTCGTCATTCTGATCGTCGGCATATTGGCCATCGGGGTGGGATACTTTGTCTATGCCAAGCGGATAGACCGCGATGTTGTCCAGCCCGATGACAAGAGAGCTACCCCGGCCAAGATGTATATGGACGGTGTAGACTTTACCCCGGCAAATCGCAACGTGTTGTTTGGCTACCAGTTCAAGTCGATCGCTGCGCTGGGCCCGATCGTTGGTCCCATTGTGGCCGTCCGATACGGCTGGCTACCGGCCCTGCTGTGGATCATCTTCGGTACCGGGTTCATTGGCTGGGTGCAGGACTATGCCAGCATCGTGGTCGGTGTCCGGGAGGAAGGCCAAACCTTCGGCGCCCTTAGCTATCGCCTTATCTCACCCCGTGCCCGCGGCATCCTTCTCATCTTCATCTACTGCTACCTGCTGCTGATCATGGGCGCATTCGGCAAAATCGTGGGCTATGACCTGATGACCAATCCTGCTGTCCCGTTGGGTGTTATTCTGGTCATGCTCTTTGGCCTGCTAGCCGGACAGATGACCTACAGGTGGAAGCAGGACATCATCCTCACGTCGATCGTGACGGTAGTGGGGGCCTTTGTCGGTATCTGGATCGGTGCGGGCGGCCCCCTGGGCGGCAAGCTTGTCCTGCAGTTTGTTCCGGATGCCTTCACCTGGCTCAGCAACCTGGGACAGGACACGTCGCCGGTCCTGTGGGGCACGGTCACCTGGGCACAATTCCTCTGGAGTCTGGTGACCCTGGTGCTGTGCTACTTTGGCGCGGTCCTTCCCATCTGGCGTTGGGCACAGCCGATCAACTATGTGGCCTTCTGGATCGTCTTCCTGGGCATCCTGGGCGGCACCATCGGCCTGCTGATCTGGCACCCAGCTGTCCCGTCGGCTTTCCCCGCTTACAACAACTTTGACGCGACCATCACCTATACGACCGCCGAGGGAACCGCGAACACCCTGAAGGAACTCGGTCCGATGTGGCCAATCCTCTTTGTGACCATCGCCTGCGGTGCAATCTCGGGATGGCACAGCCTGGTGTCCAGCTCGGGCACGGCCCGCCAGCTTGAGAAGGAAGGGGATGCGCTGTTCGTGGGTGGTGGTTCCATGTTCCTGGAGATGTTCCTGGCCGTTTTGGCCTTGCTGACGGCTGTCGTGGGCGTGGGCGCGGTGTCCGGTTGGGATGGGTACGGCGCGCTGATCGCTGCGGGCAAGAACGCTGGTGTGTTCGCCCAGGGGCTGTCCGAATTCCTGAGCCATGTCTGGATATCCAAGGCGTTCGGATTGCCCTATGCTTCGGTATTCCTGACGCTGATGGCCTTGACCATCATGTATCTGGTGGTGCGCTTTATGCGCGTCGCCAGCGCCGAGTTCCTGGGTGAGCAGATCCCGGTACTGCGCAACGTCCATGTGGGTTCGATCGTGGCGCTGGTCCTGTCGGCGGTGCTGATCTGGACCGGCTTCTGGTCCCGCATCTGGGTGCTGTTCGGCGGAGCGAATCAGCTCATGGCCTCGCTGGCCCTGCTGATCATCTCCCTGTGGCTGATGTCCAAGGCGAAGAGCTACATGTGGGCTCTGATCCCCTTCGCCTTCATGTTCATCACCACCATCGCCGCGCTCGTCCTCACTGGCATCAGCTCCTTCCAGGCTGTTGACTTTGCGGAGGACGTAGGTGGGGCGATCGGCAACATCATCGCCGGCGGTCTGGCGGTGATACTGATCATCTGCGCCTTGATCCTTGCCTGGGATGGCGTAACGGCGTTGCTGAAGCACCGCTCCGGCGCGGCTACAACGTCCGAGGCTGGAGGGGGAGAGTAATCTGACCTACTGAATCCAGGGGGAGAGTCCAAGGCAGGGCTCTCCCCCTATTCATGGGTTGTGCAGCGGGGCAAATGGCATGAAACCGGTGCGTCTTGAGGTCCTCGCTCATACCTTTGAAGGTATGGGCGTGTGTTCCGCCTGCGAGCTGGTGCTGTCGGAGGCCGGAGTCGGAGAAGATCCTTTCGAACGCGGCTTGGATGAGATGCCCCCGGAGTGGCGGGACGAATTCCGGCGCCTGACGGATTGGGTGTATGCCCTCGCCGGTTGCTACGGTGGCCGGATCCAGATCAAGGTGATCGATCCGCAGTCGCCCGAAGGCCTGCTCAAGAGCCTGCGCTACAGAGTGCGGCACTGTCCCACCTGGATTGTCAATGGCAAAGAGCGTATCGTGGGCTGGGATCGCCAGGCGCTCGAGGCTGCGCTGGAGAGCGTGATGTAGCTGACGGCAAGCACTGCGGACGGGTAGCAGGCCGGGAGTCAGAGCGCCCGACGGTTGAGTGGAAGGAGAAGGATAGCGTGTACAAGCGAATCCTGATCCCGATGGAGAATGAAGAGCAGCAGCAACTGGCCATACAACAGGCTCTCGCGCTGGCCCGACGCACAGGGGGCGCCGTGATCTTGGCTTGGCTGGTGCCCGTGGTTGCGTCGGGAGAGCGATTCTTCACCCAGATCCAGGTCGAACCTGGTTCGTCCGGCGCGCGGCGCAAGGCTCAGGGCGAGGGGTTTCTGGACCGGGCCGTGGAAGCCTTTCGCGACTCTGGCGTTGACGTGGTGCCCCGGCTTGTGGTCACTCCCCAGCCGGTGGAGGACGCCATTGTCGAGCTAGCAGCTGAGGAAGATGCAGATCTGATCATCATGACTACCCTGCCACAATCTGCCGTGGGCCGCTTCCTCTTTGGCAGTGTGGGCGAAAAGGTGCGCCGCAGGGCAACGATCCCGGTGCTGTTCGTCAATGCGACTCAAACGGGCGAAGGGGGGAATTAGCGCCATGGTGGATCGGTTTCTCATCACGCTGGCAAAGGACGAGGTGGTGGACGGCCTCTGCAAAGCACTTCGCGCTGAGTGGCAGGCAGTTGCTAACTATCATGCCCACGCACAGGCGTGCGAGATTTCAGAGGTTCGCGAGGCGCTGGAGACGCTGCGGGATGTGGAGCGAGAGCACGCGCAGCGGCTAGTCTTGCGCATCACGGCCCTGGGCGGCACCCCGCCCAGTGAGGCTGCAGAGCCGCGGCCCCTGGGCCAGTCGCTGGCAATCTGGCTGGAGGAGGATCTGGCGGGGGAGCAGTGGGCCATTATGGAATACGCGCGGCTGGTGGCTTGCATCCAGGATGACGTCGAGACGGTCGAGCTGATGACCGAGTTGCTGCTGGACGAGATCCGGCACGCAGCATGGCTCGGGGCCACGCTGGGCGCCCTGGGACATTGATGGAAAAGGAGCAGATCCAGATCTGGCAGGACAGGTTCGCCAAGCTCGCCAAGACGTTGGGCCAGATGTTCTACGGCGCGACGGTCTATGACTGGGTCCGTGAGATCCAGAAGGAGCGAGGCATGGTCGAGCGCCTGTTCGTGCTGGTCGTGTTTGGCGATCTTCTTGGCGTGCCTATGCTGCCACCTTACTATGCGCTGCGCTTGTTGCCCCACGTGGTGCCTACCATTGATACGTGGCGCTACAGCATGATGCGCGAGCGGGATCTGGTGGATCTGATCGATGGGGAGATTGGCTGACTGGAGCTGCGAGGGATGGGAGCTCTGCGGAGCTCTCCTCCGGGCTCTCTGCGTGAAACTATTGTATTGAGGAGATGACAATGCCGGAAGAAGAGAAGAAGCGTTCTAGCTTTCTGGACACGGCCAAGAGCATCCTGTATGGGATGGCGGGCCACGACATGACGCGCTACGCGCTCAAGACACGGGGCAGCATGGAGCATCTGTTTATCCTGATCACCATGGGCGATCTGTTGGGCATTCCCATCCTGCCGCCGTATTACTCGTTGCGGATCTTGCCCTACGTGGTACCCCAGGTTAGCACCTGGAAGCGCCGGATGCTCCGCGAGCGCGACCTAACCGACGCGCTTGCCTAAAGGAGGACAAGTTGTCACTAAAGCGCACTTTTGAGGAGAACCCTGAACGACGCTACATAATGTATGGCGGCAAGGGAGGGTTGGGCAAGACGACGTTTTCGGCGGCAACAGCCTACTGGTTGGCCAAGCAGGGCTACAAGGTCCTGGTCTTCTCTGTGGACCCGCAGGCTTCGTTGTCGGACATATTCCAGCAGGACATCTTTGGCAAGGGGGCTGTGGAGATCATGCCGAATCTCTACGCCCAGGAGATCGACGCTGACCAGCGGATCAGAGAGTACCAGCAAGAGATCCGGCAAAAGATCCTGGATATGTACGGCATGACAGAAGTGCCGGAAGAGATAGAGAGTTATATCCAGGCTGCCGCGGCCGAACCGGCGATGGAGGAGAGCGCCATCTTTGATGCTGTGGTCGACATTGTCGTCAGCGCCGAGTACGACTACTATATCTATGACCTGGTGCCGTTGGGCCACGCCCTCTACTACTTGAGCATGGCTAGCGTGTATGACCAGTGGATCGACAAGATCACGGCGCTGCGGTCCGAGATGGAAGAGTATTCCCAGGTCGCTGCGGTGATGCAGCGCGATAGGGAGTCGGAAGAGGATGCCATCCTGAGGGAACTGCAGTACATCAAGGATCGGATCAACAGGTCCTCCGGCATTCTGACCGACCGGAAGCGGACGGCGTTCTACTTTGTCGTTATCCCGGAGGACATGGCCATCCTCGATACCAAGAAGGCGGCTGGCCTGTTTGCCAAGTACGACGTGCCGCTGTCGGGCTATATCGTCAACCGGGTGATCCCCGAGTCGCTAGCCGAGCAAGAGATCCCAGAGTATCTGCGG